>SLDB01000287.1 GCA_007125475.1 Nitriliruptoraceae bacterium
CACCGACGACGACCACCACCTCGGCGACGCCGGCGGTGAGGGCGGCGGTCACGACGTGGGCGATGAGTGGACGGCCGGCGTGGACGGCGGCGGGCTTCTCCCCACCGAACCGGCTCCCGGCCCCGGCGGCGAGGACGATCGCCGCGGTGGCAGGCAGGCCGGCCCGGCTCACCCGCGCTCCCGGTGGATCGGCCCGTCGGTGTCGCGCAGCCGGCTCCCGGCGGCGCCGCTGCGGGAGGCGATGACCTCGGCGATGATCGCGACGGCGACCTCGGGTGGGCTCGACGCCCCGAGGTCCAGACCGATCGGGGCGTGCAGCCGCGCCAGGTCGGCCTCGGCGACACCGGCCTCGGTGAGCCGCCGGCGACGGTCGGCGACGGTGCGGCGGCTGCCCATCGCCCCGATGTACCCGGCGGGGGAGGCCAGCGCCGCCGTCAGGGCGGGGACGTCGAACTTCGCGTCGTGGGTCAGGACGCACACCGCGTCGTCGGGGTCCAGGTCGATGGCGGCCAGTAGCCGGTGCGGCCAGTCGACGACGAGGTCGTCGGCGTCGGGGAACCGCGCCGGGGTGACGAACCGGTCCCGGGCGTCGCAGACGGTGACGTGGTGGCCGGTGAACCGCCCGAGGCTCGCCAGCGCGGCGGCGAAGTCGGTGGCGCCGAACACCAGCAGCCGTGGGGGAGCGGTGAACGGGTGGGTGAACACCTCCAGGGGCCCCTCGTCGGTGGTGACCGTGGTCAACGTCGGCTCGCCGCGGGCCCGGTCGGTGCTGGCGGCCTCGGCCGCTGCGGCCGTGACGGCGGCGAGGGCAGCGTCCGTGGCGTCCGTGGCGTCGGCGGCGTCGGTGGCGCCGGCGGAAGGCGTGGTGGCGGTGGAAGGGATGGTGGCGGCCATGGTGGTGGTGCCGTCGGGGGTGACCAGGAGGCGCCGGCCGGCGTGGTGCGCCGGTGCGACGACGGTGGCGAGGGTGGCACGGCGGTGGTGGCGGACACGGTCGGCGAGCGCCGCGAGGGTCGGGTCGTCGTCGGCGACGAGGTGGACGGCGACGTCGATCTCGCCGCCACAGGTCAGCCCGACGGCGAATGCCTCCTCGTCGCTGATCCCGTACCGCCGGCGGCGTGGGGCACCGTCGGCGAGGACGTCGGCGGCGAGGTCGGCGACGTCGGCCTCCACGCACCCGCCGGAGACGCTGCCGAGGACCTCGCCGTCGTCGGCGACCGCCATCGCCGTACCGGTCGGACGTGGCGCGCTGCTGCTGGTGGCGACGACGGTGGCGAGCGCGAATCGTCGCCCGTCGCGGTGCCAGGCGACGAGGTCGTCGAGGAGCTCACGCATCGATCGGTCCGCTCGCTCGTGCGTGGCCGTGGGCCGTGGGCCGTGGGCCGTGGCTCGTGGGGTGGGCGGGTCACGGTAGCCACCGGAGGCCCTGCGACTCAACGCCCGGCGGCCGATGCGCAGGGCACGCACCGCACCGCGGTGGGACGCGCCTGCAGGCGCTCGTCCGGGAGCGGCGCCCCGCAGTCGTGGCAGCGACGGTGGGCCCCGAGGCGGACGCGTTCGATCGCGGCGTCGATGTCTGCCAGGTGCTCGCGTGCCGCGTCGCGCAGCGCGGTGGCCTGGGCGCGTTCGAACGCGATCGTGGCCCCTTCCGGGTCGTGCTCGTCGTCGCGGGCCGCCTCCGCGGAGCGCTCGACGATGTCGGCGACGTCGCCCGACAGGGCCGCGACCCGTCGGGCGGTGCGGTCCCGGTCATCGAACAGGCGTGCCAGCAGGTCGGGGTCCGGTGCCGGCTCGGTGTCGCGGCCGTCGGGTTTCGACACGTCGTGGAGCCTCGTGGGAGGGGAGCGTCGGTGGTGGTGCGTGACACCGCCCAGCTGCTGCCGCGGGGTGACCGACGCCTCGGTGGTTCGCGTTCCGCGGCGGTTTGCGGCAGGATCCTGCCATGATGACACGTCGTGGGCCACGCAAGCGCTGGGACGAGTTCACCCCCTCGCAGCAGCAGGGGATCGTCGCGGCCGTGATCGTCACCGGGGTTTGGCAGCTGGTGATGCTCATCGATCTGTGGCGACGTCCGGCGGCGTGCATCCGCGGGTCGAAGCGGGCCTGGTTCCTGGCCTCCTTCGCCCGCCCGTTCGGCCAGATCGCCTACTACGCCTGGGGGCGGCGACCGCCACGACCGTGACCTGCGCGGCGGTGAGCTGAAGCGACCGGCACATTGCCCGCCGACCCGCGAGCGGATGGCATCCGCTTGCTCAGCGTGGGGTGGGAACGTGTCCCGGGTCGGGTGGTCGTCGCTGGTGGAGGTGGGTGGCGATGGCGATGAAGCCCGCGCCGAGGAGGAGACCGCCGATCAGTCCGCCGAGTGGTGCGACGAAGCCGGCAGTGAACGCGGCCACGCTGAGCATGGTGGCGATGCCGGCAAGGGGAGTGCCGGTGTGGGCCAGGGCCTCGTGGACGCCCATGACGGCCACGACATACAGCCCCGGTTCAGGCACTTGCCGCCCAGCAGGTCACGCTCGATGAACGCGGTCGTGCCGTGCCGGGCCGTGCGCAGCGCCAGCGGTAGCCCCGACATGCCCCCACCGATCACCAGGTTGTCGAAACGTCGCACCATCCGCCTCGTCCTCCACGTCGACCCCGACGACTACGCGCCACTACGCGCCACCAGGACGGCCAGCTCACAGAAGGCCAGCCCGGCCGCAGCGAGGGTCAGCTCCGGGCTCGTCAGCGACCTCTGGGACCTCTGGGGGACCTCTGGGGCTCGGTTCCGTGACGCTACGGCTTCCATCACACTGGAAGGTCAAGAGGGGATCGCCATCATGTTGATCGGGGAGCTCGTCACCGCCACGACACGCTCGATCCCGCCGACTCCGCCGACGAGGTCGTCTGCGCCGCCATCCCGCCACCGGCCAACCCCGGGGGCTGCTCAGGCGCCCTTCGAACTGCCGGGGCCGTCTGCGTGCGCACCGCTCCTCGACATCCCTGACGGGGTCTCCCAAGCGGGGCTCATCCCCGCGGCGTACTCCCGCGGTGAGGACTTCCGCCCCGGTCCACGACGGTCCCTCGACGCGGTCGCCTTCCACGACCGCTGGGGCGGACCACCTGCCAGGGGTGCTGTCCGGTACCCCAGGTGTGGGGACAGCCCCCAGGACATTCGCGGGCTGACCCCCTATCGGCGGGCCCCGGGGTCGGGGATGGTGACGGGCAGGGTGGGTGACCTCGCCATCCCCGAGGCGCCCCGTCGGGCCTGGCCGGCTGACGGCATGCAGTCGGCCACAACCTCCCGGAGGTGTTGCGAATGCCGACCGTTTCCAGCTCGATCGAGATCGGCGTCCCGGAAGCTCTGGTGTGGGATCTAGTGTCGGATCCTCGTCGATATCCGGAATGGGTCGTGCAGACAGATCGCATGATCGAAGTCCCCACCAACGGGTTGTGCCAGGGGGCGACCTACCGCGAATACGCCGGGATCGCGCCGTTCAAGCGTGAGAGCCAATGGCGTGTCACGGCCTTCGAGCCCCATCGTCGCCAGGTGCACCTCGGCGACGACGGAAGTGTCGAACTCGAGTTGACGATCGAGGTCGATCCGGTTGACGGAGGTAGCCGACTCACCCAGACGTTCGACGTCCGCCCCCGAGGCATGATGGCCGTCGTGATGCGGGTGGTGTGGCCGCTCGTGATGCGGCGGCGGCTTCTACGCGCCAACGACCGGTCCGTCGCGAACGCCAGGCACCTGCTGGAGGCCGGCTCACCGTGATCGAACCCTCGGGCTCGTGGCAGGGGCCGCCCGCGATGGCGCCGGCCACGGCGATCCGAACAGCGTGGTTGTACACACCGGGCACGAAGGATCGCCACCGCCCGTCACGTTCGCCGGTGCTCGTGAACCGCCGGGGCCGTATCCGGCCGTCCTCGTCCCGCCAGAGCTGCGGCTCTCGCGAACACGGCGTCGAGCATCTCCTCGGTGAGCCGGCCGGTGAAGGTGTTCTGCTGGCTGACGTGGTAGCTGCCGAGCAGCACCGCGCCGCCCGGAAGCGGCGCCTCGGCGCCGTGGCCGAACACCGGCTTGCGGCCCTCCCAGCCGGTCGCCCGCAGCACCGCGTCCCAGCCGTACCCACCGAGCGCCACCGCGACCCGCCACGGCACGAGATCCAGCTCCTCGGCGAGGAACGGGGCACACCGGTCACGCTCCTCGACCGTCGGGCGGTTCTGCGGCGGGGCACAGCGCACCGGCGCGGTGATCCATGCGCCAGTGAGCTCCAGGCCGTCGTCGGCCGACACAGACGTCGGTTGGTTCGCGAATCCCGTACGGAACAGTGACGCGTACAGCCAGTCGCCCGAACGATCCCCGGTGAACATCCGCCCCGTGCGGTTCGCTCCGTGCGCCGCGGGCGCCAGGCCTACGATCACCACCCGTGCCTGCGGATCGCCGAACCCCGGCACCGGCCGGCCCCAGTACTCCTCGTCGCGGAACGCCGCCCGCTTCTCGCGGGCGACCTGCTCACGCCACGCCACCAACCGGGGGCACGCCCGACACGACGTCACCGCACGTGCCAGGGATTCGAGGTGGGGGACACGGTCGGTGGACATGCGGTAAGGCTACGCAGGACAACCGCCCGCCACCCACCCCATCGACGGAGGTCGTACGTGCCGTCAGCCACCACATGACGTTGACCGTGGCCCTCGCCGCCCTGGCCGCCGTCCTCGCCCTCGCGGCCGTCACCTGGGTCGTCAGCGTCGTGCGCGAGGACGCCAGCTACGCCGACCGCATCTGGGGGCCGTTCTTCGTCGTCACCGCGTGGACCTCGCTCGCCGCCGCTGACGAGGTCACCACCCGCGGCGTCCTCGTCGCCGTCCTCGTCACGATCTGGGGGGTGCGCCTGGCCGCCCACGTCACCCGACGCAGCTGGGGCGAGGGCGAGGACCCCCGCTATACCGCGATGCGCGAGCGCAACCGGTCGACGTTCGCCCGCCGCAGCCTCGTCACCGTGTTCGCCCTCCAGGCGGTGATGGCCTGGGTGGTCTCGGCACCGCTGTTCGCCGTCGCCGTCGCCGATCACCCCGCCGGCCTGACCTGGGTCGACGCCGTCGCCGGCGTCGTGTGGCTCGCCGGGTTCCTCACCGAAGCGGTCGCCGACCGGCAGCTCGCCCGGTTCCGGGCCGACCCCGCCAACGCCGACCGGGTCCTGGACACCGGGCTGTGGCGCACCAGCCGCCACCCCAACTACTTCGGTGACGCCGTCATGTGGTGGGGGTTCGGGATCTTTGCGCTCGCCGTCGGCGCCTGGCCCGCCCTCCTCGGACCGGTGGTGATGACGGTGCTCATCGTGAAGGTCTCCGGCGTCGCGCTCACCGAACGGCGGATGGCCGTCGTCTCCCGTCGGCGCGGCCACGCCGACTACGTCGCCCGCACCAACGCGTTCGTCCCCGGACCACCCCGGCGCCGGCGCTGACCGGGCGCGGGAGCTCCGCGCCGTCGTTCACGGGCCGGCGGCAGGGCCGCGGGACCGAGCCGGATAGCCTCGCCTGCATGGATCCGTTCACCGGGAGGTTGACGGCCTACAGCCACGGCGCCGGCTGAGCGTGCAAGCTCGGTTCCGACGACCTGGCGCAGGTCCTGCGCCCCCTGACCCCACCGTCGCACCCCGACCTCATCGTCGGGCGTTCGACGGGCGACGACGCGGCCGTGTGGCGGCGTCCGTCCGGTCGTGCGCTGGTGGCCACCGTCGACGTGTTCACCCCGATCGTCGACGACGCCCACACCTGGGGGAGGATCGCGGCGGTGAACGCCGCCAGCGATGTCTACGCGATGGGTGGCGAACCGTTGTTCGCGCTCGCGATCGCCGCCTGGCCGCGTGGCGAGATCCCCTACGAGGTCCTCACCGAGGTGCTCCGCGGCGGTCAGGACGCCGCCGCCGACGGCGGCTGGGTCGTCGCCGGCGGGCACTCCATCGACGGCCCCGAACCGCTGTACGGGCAGGCGGTGATCGGCGAGGTCGACGCCGACGCGCTGCTCACCAACGACGCCGCCCGCCCCGGTGACGCGCTCGTGCTCACCAAGCCGCTGGGCACCGGGCTGGTGGCCACCGCGGTGAAGCGGCGCGCCCCCGAGGCGGTCGCCGCCGGCGGCGAGCTGCATGCGCTGTACACCGCCGCCGTCGACGAGATGACCCGGAGCAACGCCGCTGCCGCGCTCGCCGCCCGTCGTCACGGTGCCAGCGCCGCCACCGACGTCACCGGGTTCGGGCTCCTCGGTCACCTGCGGGAGCTCGCCCTGGCCAGCGGGCTCGCCGGAGAGGTCCGGGTCGGGGCGGTGCCCCGCCTGCCCGGGCTGTCCACGACGCTGGCCGCCGGCGAGGTCCCCGGGGGCACGGTCCGCAACCTCACCGCCGTCCGCGGCCACCTCGACGTCGACGCCGACGTGTCCGAGGACGATCTCATCGTCCTGTCGGACGCGCAGACCTCCGGTGGGCTGCTCATCGCGCTCGCCGCCGACCGGGCCGCCGCACTCGTCACCGACCTCCAGGTCAGCGGGCACACCGCCTCGGTGATCGCCCACCTCGACGTCGGCGAGGCAGGCGAGCTGCGTGTCACCCGCTGACGCGCCGGCGGGGTGGCGTTGTGTGCCACGCCGTCCGGGCCGGTAGCGTCCACGCCCCTGCCCCTTGAAGGAGCGAGTCATGGCGTCGCTGATCGTCCTGTACACCAAGCCCGAGGATGTGGAAGGTTTCGAGGCGTACTACCGCGACACCCACACCCCGATCGCGAAGTCGCTGCCGGGGCTGCAGGGGGTGTCGGTGAGTCGGATCACCGGCACACCGCGCGGCACCGAGGCCCCGTACTACCTCAAGGGCGAGTTGGTGTTCGAGGACGCCGCGGCGATGAGCACCGCCCTGCAGGGCGAGGAGGGCATGGCGGTGAGCAAGGACGCCATGGCGATGTGCAAGAAGTTCGGTGTCGACGCCGAGATCATGGTCGCCGAGGACTTCTAGGACGCGACGCGTCCTTCCGCCAGAGGGCCGCTGCCCGAGGCGGTGTCCCCGGCGGTGCCCGCGGTGGGATCAGGCCCGATCAGAACCCGCGGCGGTGGATCCGCTGGGGCGTGATCTTCATCACGACCCGTTCGCCGGTGATCCGTGACCGGTCGTAGGCGGTGCCCCGGTAGCGGTACGAGCAGGCGTCGAGCTGGGCCATGGCCTCGTCGCCCCGGACCTCGTCGACGACCCGGCCGCGCACCTCCAGGTAGCGGTAGGGGTTGCCGGCCTCCCAGATCGCGACCGTCACCCGCGGGTCCTGACGCATGTTGCGGTACTTGGCGCGGTCGTCCTGGGTGTTGATCAGCAGGTGATCGTCGTCGGCGTCGATCCACATCACCTGAGTCTGTGGCTGGCCGTCGGGGAACAGCGTGGTCAGCGCCGCGAAGTTGTCGCTGGTGGCGAACGATCGCAGTTCCGGATCCATTGGCATGGTGCCTCCTTGACGTGACGGCCTCGACCCCCTCGGCGACGCTAGCGGTTCGGGTACCGTCCGGCCGGCGGCGCGCGACCCGGCGCTCGCGGCGGTGGTACCCGTCGGACCCACCGGGTCCGTGCCGGTCACCAGGAGGGCGACGTGAACGAGGAGCAGACCACCGGCCACGGCGGTGGGGGGGCGTTCGTCCTCGACCGCGCGACCTGGGACCTCCTCGTCGAGCACGCGTGGTCGGACTTCCCCTACGAGGTGTGCGGCCTGCTGGGCGTCCGGGGTGACGGCCGTATCGTCCACTACCCGATCGACAACGCCGAGCGTTCGATGACGTACTACGTCATGGAGCCCAAGCAGCTGCTGCAGGCGATGCGCGAGATCGAGGACGAGGAGTGGGGGCTGGCGATCTACCACTCCCACACGCACACGCCGGCGTACCCGTCGGCGACCGACATCCGCCTGGCGGCGTACCCGGAGGCGACGTACCTCATCGTCACCCTCCAGGACCGTGACCACCCGGACATCCGGGGGTTCGAGATCGTCGACGGCGAGGTCACCGAGGTCCCGGTCGTCGTCACCGACCCGGCGGGGGCCTGAGATGGCGTTCTGGCCGGTGGTGCGCCGCGCGGCGAAGCTCGCCCCGGTGGCGTGGGAGGTCGGCCGGCAGGTCGACCGCCAGGTGCGCCCGCACGTGCTGGCCTACCGCTCCGCCCGCGACGTCGACGGCTGGGTCGGCCGCTGGACCGCCGAAGGCGCCACGCACTGGGTGGTGTTCGCCGACCCGTCGTCGCCGACGCCGGTGAAGGTGTTCCCGCCGCTGGACGACGCCGAGATGCGGATCCTGGTCGCCGAGCTCGACCGGTCCACGCTGCGTCACCACACCACGCTGGCCGAGGCACGTGTCGGGGAGACGGCCTCGCGGCTCGGCGACACCGCCTCGCGGGCCGCGACCGCGCCGGCCCGGTACGTCGAACGGTGGCGACAGCCATCGGACCGTGGCGACGACGACCCCGGCGACGGTCCGGTCCCCGCCGGGCGGC
>SLDB01000173.1 GCA_007125475.1 Nitriliruptoraceae bacterium
AACCCAGGCAGATCCCGAACGTGGGGAGCTCACCGAGCAGCTCACGGGTCGTGGCGATCCCGGCGGTGACCGTCGCCGGGTCGCCGGGGCCGTTGGAGAGGAACAGCGCGTCGGGCTCACGCGCCCGCACGTCGTCGGCGCTCGACCACGACGGCAGCACGTGGACCTCGGCACCCTGGGCCAGCAGCCCCGCCCCGATGGAGCGCTTCATCCCGAAGTCGAGGGCGACGACGCGGAACCGTGCCTCGCCGTCGGGGGTGAGGACGTACGGCTCGGGGCAGGTCACCTCCGAGGCGAGTTCGGCACCCTCCATCGACGGGCTCTCCCGGACCTCGGCGATCAGGGCGTCGGCGTCGAGGACCGCGGTGGAGATCCCAGCCCGCATCGCGCCGTGGTCGCGGAGGTGGCGGGTGAGCCGCCGGGTGTCGATCCCCTCGATCCCGACCACCCCGGCTTCGGCGAGGCCCGTGCGCAGGTCCTGCTCAGCCCGCCAGGACGAAGGTCGGCGGGCCGCCTCCCGGACCACGAACCCGGCCACCTGCAGCCGCTCGGATTCCATGTCGGCGGCCGTGAGGCCGTAGTTGCCGACGTGGGCGGTGGTCATCGTCACGATCTGCCGGTGGTAGGACGGGTCGGAGAGGACCTCCTGGTACCCGGCCATCGACGTGTTGAACACCGCCTCGCCGAGGACCGTCCCCACCGCACCCAGGGACCGGCCACGGAACACGGTGCCGTCCTCGAGGGCGAGGATCGCGTCGGTCGTCGTCACGCAGCAACCTCCTGGGTCTGTACCACGCCGTCGCGGAGCGTGAACCGGCCCCGCAGCAGCGTGTGGACCGGTCGTCCGGTGAGTTCGTAGCCGTGGTACGGGGTGTTCCGGGCCCGGCTGTGCAGCGCGCGGGCGTCGACGGTCCAGACCGCCCCAGGGTCGCACACCGTCACGCACGCGTCGGCCCCGACGGCGAGCCCGCCGCCGTGCCCGCCGACGTCACGCACCGACGCCGGGCCGCGGGTGAGCCGGTCGACGGCGGTGAGCGGGTCGAGGATCCCCGGGGCGATCACGGCGGTGTTCAGGACCGCGAACGCGGTCTCGAGCCCGAGCATCCCGCAGGGCGCGTGCTCCCACTCCTGGTCCTTGAGCTCCGGAGCGTGCGGGGCGTGGTCGGTGCCGACCGCGTCGATCACCCCCTCGGCCAGCGCCGCGCGCAGCGCCTCGACGTCGGCGGCGGTGCGCACCGGGGGGTTGACCTTCAGCACCGGGTCGTAGGAGGCCACCAGGTCGTCGGTGAGGAGGAGGTGGTGCGGGGTGACCTCGGCGGTGACCCGCACGCCACGGTGCTTGGCCGCCCGGATCAGCTCCACGGCCCCGGCGGTGGTGACGTGCGGGACGTGCAGCCGGGCGCCGACCCCGGCCGCGAGGATGAGGTCACGGGCGATCATCACCTCCTCGGCCTCCCGCGGCCAGCCGGCGAGGCCGAGGACCGAGGAGACCGCACCCTCGTTCATCTGGGCGTCGGCGGTGAGTGCCGGGTCCTCGGCGTGGTTGCACACCACCGCGTCGAACGCGGTGGCGTACTGCAGCGCCCGGCGCATCACCAGGGCGTCGGCGACCGGGATGCCGTCGTCGGAGAAGAAGTCGACGCCGGCGGCCGAGGCCGCCAACTCGCCGAACGGGGCGAGCTCCCGGCCCTCGAGGCCCTTGGTGATCGCCCCGACCGGGAAGACGTCGACGAGCCCGACCTCACGACCCCGGCGCCACACCATGTCGGCGATCGGGACCGCGTCGCACACCGGCGCGGTGTTCGCCATCGCGCACAGCGCGGTGTAGCCGCCGGCCGCCCCGGCCGCCGAGCCGGTGGCGACGTCCTCGGCGGCCTCGCCGCCGGGTTCCCGCAGATGCGTGTGCAGGTCGACGAACCCGGGGGTGACCCAGCACCCGGTGACGTCGACGACGTCGGCGCCCGCCCCGCCGGTCAGCGACGCGGCGAGCTCGGCGACGCGCCCGTCGACGATCCGCACGTCGAGGTGGTCGTCGAGCCCGGACGCCGGGTCCAGCACGCGGCCACCGGCCAGGAGGACCTCGCCGGAGGCGTGGGTGGGGTCGACGGGGCTCATCGGGGCTCCTCGGTGTGCGTCGCGGCGCCGGCCAGCAGCAGGTAGAGGCACGCCATCCTCACCGCGATCCCGTTGGTGACCTGCTCGGTGATCACCGCGCGGGGCGAGTCCGCGACGTCGCCGGTGATCTCGACCCCGCGGTTCATCGGCCCGGGGTGCATCACCAGGGCGTCCGGGCGCATCCGCTCGACGCGGTCGACGGTGAGCCCCCACAACCGGGCGTACTCCCGGCTGGAGGGGAAGAACGCCCGGTGCATCCGCTCGCGCTGCACCCGCAGGGCGTACACGACGTCGGCGTCGACGAGGGCGTCGTCGAGGCGGTCGGCGACCCCCACCCCCCAGCCGGCGACCGCGGGGGGCAGCAGGGTCGGCGGGGCGACGAGGGTGACGTGGGCGCCCAGCAGGCGCAGCGCCTGCACCTCGCTGCGCGCGACCCGGGAGTGCAGCACGTCACCGACGATCACGACGCGGCGGCCGGTGAGGTCCCCGAGGTGGCGGCGCATCGTGAACACGTCCAGCAGCGCCTGGGTGGGGTGCTGATGCCAGCCGTCGCCGGCGTTGAGGATCGGGGTGTCGAGGTAGCTGGCGAGCTGCAACGGGGCACCGGAGCTGCGCGAGCGCACCACCACGCAGTCGACCCCCATCGCGTCGAGGGTGAGGGCGGTGTCCTTGAACGACTCCCCCTTCGACACCGACGAGCCCGAGGCGGAGAAGTTGATCACCTCCGCCGAGAGCCGTTTCGCCGCCAGGTCGAACGACAGCCGGGTGCGTGTCGAGTCCTCCAGGAAGAGGTTGCACACCACCCGCCCGCGCAGCGTCGGGACCGAGTTCCTCCGCCGGTCGGCGATCGGCAACAGCTGCTCGGCGGTGTCCAGGATCCGGGTGACGTCGTCGGTGTCGAGGTCCTCGATGCTGATGAGGTCCCGCAGCGGCCGGTCGGTCGCCGCCGTGGCGTCGCGGACGGTGCCGGTCACGTCACCACCTCCGTGAACACGCCGTCCTCGCCGTCGATCTCCTCCAGACGCACCCGCACCTGGTCGCCGTAGGCGGTCGGGAGGTTCTTGCCGACGTGGTCGGCCCGGATCGGCAGCTCGCGGTGGCCCCGGTCGACGAGGACGACGAGTCGGATCCGCTCCGGGCGTCCGAGCTCGCTCACCGCGTCGAGGGCGGCACGGATCGTGCGACCGGTGTAGAGGACGTCGTCGACGAGGACGACGGTCCGGCCGTCGACGCTGACCGGGACCTCGGTCTCGGTGAGCGGTTTCGGGCCCCGGCTGCCCAGGTCGTCACGGAACAGCGTGACGTCGAGGGCGCCGTGGGGGACCTCGACGCCCTCGATCTCGGCGACGAACCCGGCGAGTCGCGCGGCCAGCGGCACCCCGCGGGTCTGGATACCCAGCAGCAGGAGTCCGTCGGCGCCGTGGTTCGCCTCGAGGACCTCGTGGGCCAGCCGGCGGCAGATCCGGCGGACGTCGTCGGCGTCCAGGAGCGGCGTCACGCCTCCCCCCGGTGCGGTGCGCACGCCGACGGGCGGGCAGGGCTGGCCATGGGCGGACTCCTTGCCGGCCTCACGGGACCGGTCGTTAAAGGAGCGGCGGCGTGGACCCGCCGCGGCGCTCGGGTGAAGCTATCACCCGGCGACGTCGGCGTCGCGACCCAGTTCACGTCGCACGGCTTCGAGGACCCCGTTGACGTACCTCCCCGAGTCGTCGGTGGAGAGCGTCTTGGCGGCGGTGACGGCCTCGTCGATCACCACCGCGGCGGGGGTGTCCTCGTGCAGCAGCTCGTAGGTGGCCAGCCGGAGCACGGTGCGGTCGACGACCGGCATCCGGCGGATCGACCACCGTCGGGCGAACCGGGTGATCAGGGCGTCGATGTCGTCACGGTGGGCGTCCACCCCACGCACCAGGGAGCGGGTGAAGCCGTCGATCACCACCGGCTCACCGACCGGCTCGGACGGCGCCGTCCGGGTGGTGGGTGCCCCGGCCGGCCCGGCAGCGGCGGCGGCCGAGGACGGGTCCGCCCCGGCGGAGGCCAGCGCGTCGGCGTCATCGAGGAGGAGGCGGGCCCGTGGGTCGGCGTCCAGAGCGTCGAGGAGGTCGCCGGCGGCGAGGCCCCGGACATCGGCCTGGAACAGCACCCGCAACGCCCGCTGACGGGAGCGTCGTGGATCGGGGGTGTCGGTGCGGCGCGGGGTGGACCGTCGGGGTGTCGCGCCCATCAGGCGCGCGAGAGGTACTCGCCGGAGCGGGTGTCGACCTTCACCGTCTCCCCCGGCTCGATGAACAGCGGGACCTGGATCTCCTTGCCGGTCTCGAGGGTCGCCGGCTTCGTCGACGAGGTCGCGGTGTTCCCGGCGAATCCGGGGTCGGTGTGGGTGACCTCCAGGTCCTTCGAGGCGGGGAGCTCCACGCCGACGATCCGGCCGTCGTACATCTGGATCTGCAGCTCGTCACCCTCGACGAGGTAGTCGGCGGCGTCGCCGATCGCCGAGGCCGGGGCCTGCAGCTGCTCGAAGCTGGCGTTGTCCATCAGGACGTAGTCTCCGCCCTCGCGGTAGAGGAACTGCACTGTCGAACGCTCGACGATGGCCTGTTCGACGTCCTCACCGGCGCGGAACGTCCGGTCGACGACCTTCCCCGACTCGATCGCCTTGAGCTTGGTGCGGACCACCGCCCCGCCCTTGCCGGGCTTGTGGTGCTGCCACTCGACGACCTGCTGGAGCTTGCCGTCGATCAGCAGCGTCATGCCGTTCTTGAGGTTGTTCGTCGAGACCACGGTGCGTGCTCCACGGCTTGCCGCGCACCCGTCGCCGTCAGCGGACGAGGAGCTCGCGGGGGATGTCGGTCAGCGGTTGCGCGGCGCCGCCCGCGGCGACCACGAGGGTGTCCTCGATGCGGACGCCGCCGACCCCGGGGAGGTAGACGCCCGGTTCGACGGTGAGCGCCGACTGCGCCACGAGCCTATCAGCACCGCTGTGGGCGACCGCGGGGGCCTCGTGGATCGCCAGCCCCACGCCGTGCCCGGTGCCGTGGACGAACGCCTCGCCGTACCCGGCGTCGACCACCACCCGGCGGGCGGCGGCGTCGACGTCGGCGCCGGTGGCGTCGGTGGTCACCGCCCGGCGTCCGGCGTCCTGGGCCCGGGCCACGACGTCGTGGACCTCGACGAGTCGCGCCGGCGGCGCGCCGACGGCGACGGTGCGGGTGCAGTCGGCGTGGTAGCCGTCGACGCGGGCACCGCAGTCGACGGTGACCAGCTCACCGGCGGCGATCGGGCGCGACGAGGGCGTGTGGTGGGGAACCGCGCCGTTCTCCCCGCCTGCGACGATCGACGGGAACGCGGGTGCGTCGGCCCCGGCGTCGACGAAGCGCCGCTCCAGCAGCGCGGCGAGGTGCCGTTCGGTCACCCCCGGGGCGAGGACCTCGTCGAACAGCCACGTCATCGCGTCGGTGGTGATCCGGCAGGCGGTGGCGAGCCGTTCGAGCTCGGCGGCGTCCTTGACCAGTCGCAGCGCCTCGACGAGGTCCCCGCCGTCACACACCTCGCCCCCGGCGCCGCCGACGGCCGCACGCAACGCCTCGGCCTCACGCCAGGTGAGGTGGCCGGCCTCGGCGACCAGGCGGCCCCCCGCCAGCTCGGCGGCGGCCAGCTCGAAGGCGTCGCCGAGGACGACCTCGACGTCGCCGGCCTCGGCCGCGGCACGGGCGGTGTAGCGCGCGTCGGTGACGAGGCGTGCGGGGGCGTCGACGTCGATGATCACGCGGCCGTTCGAGCCGGTGAACCCGGTGAGGTACCGCACGTTTCGCGGGTCGGTGACCAGCATCCGTGCCGCCCCGGCCGCCTCGATCCGGCGGGTGAGCCGTTCGCGCCGGCCGGCGTGGTCGTGGGGGGTCACGCCGATCGACGCCGCAGCAGGGCGAGCGCCGCCCGCACCGCCAGCGGATACCCGTCGATCCCGAACCCGGCGATCGCGCCGTCACACACCGGCGCGATCACCGACGTCGAGCGGAACGCCTCGCGGGCGTGGATGTTGCTCAGGTGCACCTCGACCTTCGGGGTCGTCAGCAGCTCGAGGGCGTCGTGGAGGGCGTAGCTGGTGTGCGTCCAGGCCCCCGCGTTGATCACCACCGCGTCGGTGCCGTCGCCACGGGCGGCGTGGAGGCGCTCGAGGAGCACGCCCTCGTGCTCGGTCTGCAGGTGCTCGAGTTCGGCACCGTCCGCTTCGGCCTCGGTCCGGGCGGCCGCGACCACGTCATCGAGCGTCGCGAGGCCGTACTGCGCCGGGTCGCGTGAACCGAGCTGCGACAGGTTCGGTCCGTGCAACAGCAGGATGCGTGCCACCCGCGCCCTTTCGACCCGCCCGACGTTAGCAGCGGGGGGTGGGGCCACCGGGACGACGGGGCTACGCGGCGGCGTCGTCGATCGCCGCGTCGACGTCGGCTCGGTCGGGGGTGACCACCACCGGTGCCGCCAGCCCGTCCAGGACGACGAACCGCACCCCGTCCGGTCCGGCCTTCTTGTCCCGGCCCATCACCTCCCACACCCGTTCACGGTCCAGCGGCGGCGGTCGCATCGGGAGCCCGAGGCGGCCCAGGACGGCCTCGGCACGGGCGACGAGCTCGGTGGGGGTGCGAGCCAGGCGCAGCCCCAGCCGCAGCGCCACGACGGTGCCGATCGCGACCGCCTCGCCGTGAAGCACGTCGTGGTAGCCGGTGAGCGACTCGACGGCGTGGCCGAAGGTGTGTCCGAGGTTGAGGTGGGCGCGGTCGCCGGCCTCGCGTTCGTCACCGGCGACGACGGCCGCCTTCACCGCCGCCGACCGCGCCACCAGCTCGGTGAGCAGCTCCGGATCGCGGGCGAGGACGTCGTCGGGTCGCGCCTCGAGGAGCTCGAGGATCCGTGGGTCACGGATCAGCCCGTACTTCACCACCTCACCGAGGCCTTCCACGAACGGACGGGTGGGCAGGCTCGCCAGGACGTCGACGTCGGCGACGACCGCCGACGGCTGGTGGAACGCGCCGACGAGGTTCTTCCCCTCGGCGAGGTTGATCCCGGTCTTGCCGCCGATCGCGGCGTCGACCTGCGCCAACAGCGTCGTCGGGACCTGGACCACCGCGATCCCCCGGTTGTAGGTCGCGGCGAGGAACCCGGCGAGGTCACCGACGACACCGCCGCCGACCGCGACGACGACGTCGGCCCGTGACATCGGCACGCCGGCCGCGGCACGCCACAACCCGGCCAGCACCTCGACCTGTTTCGCCGCCTCACCGTCGTCGACGACCTCACGGTGCACGTCGAGGCCGGCGCGGCGCAGCGCCGCCTCGACGCGGGCGACGTGGCCGGCGTCGACGACCGGGGCCTGGGTGACCACCAGAGCGTTGCGCGCCCCCGGCGGGAGCGCCAGGTGGTCCTCGAGGCGGTCCAGGACACCGCGACCCACGACCACGGGGTAGGGGTCGCGAGGCAGCGCCACCTCGATGCGGCGCGGTGGCGTGGGGTCGGTCACGTCATCACCTGCTCGTGCTCGGAGGGGGTGAGGACGTCGCCCTGCGCGAGCGCCCACTGCAACACGTCCTCGGCCACCGCGGACGCCTCCGCCGTCGCGTCGACGGTGACGTCGGCGACGGCGCGGTAACGGGCGTCGCGTTCGGCGTGGGTGGCGGTGAGCCGGCCACGCAGGTCGCCGTCGAGGAGGGGGCGTCGCTGACCGCCCTGGAGCCTGTCGACGAGGACCTCGACCGGGGCGTCGAGGTGGACCAGCACCCCGGTGAGTAACAGGGCGGCGACGTTGTCGTCACGCAGCACCGCGCCCCCGCCGAGGCTGACGACGAGGTCGTGGTACGTCGCGAGCTCCTCGACGACGTCGCGCTCCAGCCGCCGGAACCCCGCCTCGCCGTGGTCGTCGAAGAGCTCCGGGATGCTGCGGCCGGTCCAGCGGGCGATCTCGGTGTCGGTGTCGGCGATCCGCCGGCCCAGCCGACGGCCCAGGACCTCGGCGACACGGGTCTTGCCCACCCCCGGCATCCCGATCAGGCACAGGTTCCGGCTCATCACCGGTTCGCCACCTCGTCGCGGTAGCCGGCGAGGTTGCGGCGCACCTCGGTGAGGGTGTCCCCACCGGTCTTCTCCAGCAGCGCGTCGGCGAGCTCGTAGGCGACCACCGCCTCGAGCACCACCCCGGCCCGCGGGACCGCGCACGCGTCGCTGCGCTGGGTGATCGCCTCGGCCGGCTCGTGGGTGTCGATCTCGACGGTCTCCAACGGCCGTGGCAGGCTCGACAGCGGCTTCATCGCGACCCGCAACCGCAACGGCGCGCCGGTCGACATCCCGGCCTCCAACCCGCCGGCGCGTTCGGTGCGCCGGGTGTAGCCGTCGTGG
>SLDB01000205.1 GCA_007125475.1 Nitriliruptoraceae bacterium
GGCTTCGACGCCGCCGGTGCCGATGCCCGGATCACCCGGGACCCCGGCGAGGCGCGACGCGCCGATCTGCTGGTCGTCCCCGGGGTCGGGCATTTCAGCGCCTGCCTGGCGCAGCTGCGTCGCTCCGGGCTCGTCGACGTGCTGCACGAGGCGATCGACGCCGGCCGGCCGGTGTTCGGGATCTGCGTCGGGATGCAACTGCTGTATGCCCGCTCGGAGGAGGGTGACGAGCCCGGCCTCGGGTTGCTGCCCGGGGTCGTCGAGCGGTTCCCAACGGGGGCGGTGGTGCCGCACATGGGCTGGGACCTGGTCACCGCCGCCGACGGCGCCGCCGACGACCCGTTGCTGGCCGGTGTCGCCGGCGAGCGGGTGTACTTCGCCCATTCCTACTACGCGGTACCCGACGACGCCACCCACGTGGTGGGACGCACCGCCTACGGCGGGGTGCGATTCCCGTCACTGGTGCGGGAACGCGGTGTCGTAGGGACCCAGTTCCACCCGGAGAAGTCGGGCCCGGTCGGGGTACGGCTGTTGGAGAACTGGATCGCCTCGCTGGGTTGAGCCCAGGGACGGCACCCGCCCCCGTTACCCTTCGGCTCCGGCGGTGCACCACCGCCGACGACTGACGGTGGTCTCCGCCACCGGCCCGACGAACCGAGGAGTGCGCGTGCTCACCCTGTACCCGGCCGTCGACATCCGCGACGGGCGTGCGGTGCGGCTCACCCAGGGCCGGGCCGACGCGGAGACCGTCTACGACGTCGACCCGGTCGCGGCGGCGGGGCGGTTCGCCGACGCCGGAGCCGAGTGGCTCCACGTCGTCGACCTCGACGCCGCGTTCACCGGGGAGCCACGCAACCGCCACCTCATCGCCGAGATCGTGGCCGCCACCGGGTGCCGGGTCCAGGCCTCCGGGGGCGTGCGCACCCTCGAGGACGTCGAGGCCTCCCTGGCCTACGGCGCCGAACGGGTCGTGATCGGCACGATGGCGCTGACCGACCCCGGGTTCGTCGCCCGGGTCCTGGACGCCGTCGGCCCGAAGATCGCGGTCGGCCTCGACGCCCGTGGCGAGGTGCTGCAGGCCCGTGGCTGGACCGAGGAGGCCGGGAACCTCTTCGACGCCCTCGACGAGTTCACCCGGATGGGGGTGACCCGCTTCGTGTACACCGACGTCGCCCGCGACGGGATGCTCGAGGGCCCCAACCTCACGATGCTGCGCCGGGTCGCCGATGCCACCTCGGCCCGGGTCACCGCCTCGGGGGGCGTGAGCTCGCTCGCCGACCTCGCCGCGCTCGCCGATTGCCACGACGGCGTGGACGCGGCGATCGTGGGCAAGGCGCTGTACAGCGGGGCGTTCACCCTCGCCGACGCCCTGGCCGAGGTGACCGCGTGAGCGGCGAGCGACGCGCCCCGGCCGCCGACGTCACCGACGACCTCGCCGTCCGGGTGATCCCGTGCCTGGACGTCACCGAGGGCCGGGTGGTCAAGGGCGTGAACTTCGTCTCCCTGCGTGACGCCGGGGACCCGGTCGAGCTCGCCGCCGTCTACGACGCCGAGGGAGCCGACGAGCTCGTCTTCCTCGACATCACCGCCTCCAGCGAGGGAAGGGGGATCATGCTCGACGTCGTGTCGCGCACCGCCGACGCCGTCTCGATCCCGTTCGCTGTCGGCGGGGGGATGCGCAGCGTCGATGACGCCCGCCGGATGCTGCACGCCGGAGCCGACAAGATCGCGTTCAACACCGCCGCGGTGCAGGACCCGCGGTTGCTGGCCGAGGTGTCGGCGGCCGTCGGGGGCCAGTCGGTGGTCGCCGCCGTCGACGCCCGCTCCCGCGGCGACGGTGGTTGGGAGGTGGTGATCCACGGCGGCCGGACCCCGACGGGGATCGACGTCGTGGCGTGGTGCGTCGCGGTCCAGCGCCTGGGGGCCGGGGAGATCCTGCTGACGTCGATGGATCGTGACGGCACCAAGTCCGGGTTCGACCTCGAGCTGCTGGGTGCGGTCACCGGCGTCGTCGACGTCCCGGTGATCGCCTCCGGCGGTGCCGGGACCGGCGAGCACATGGCCGAGGCGGCCGAGGCCGGGGCGTCGGCGGTCCTGGCGGCCTCGATCTTCCACTTCGGTGAGCTGCGGGTCGCCGAGGTCAAGGACGCGATGGCGGCGCGTGGGCTGCCGGTGCGGCACCTCACCGGCCGGTAGGGAGGCTGCCCCGTCAGGGGTCCGACGGCCCGGCGAGGGTCAGCTCCGCGCTCCGGCGGCGAACAGCGCCGGGATCACGACGACGAGGTCTTCCCGCGAACGGGACGGGACCTGGTCCAGGGCGCAGGACGGGCACCGCGTCGCCGGCAGGTCGAGCTGGATGGTGACCACCGGTGCACCGGCGGCGGCGACGGTCACCGGGCGCACGGTTCGGCGCGTCGGCAACGTCAGGGCCTGACCGCACGAGACACACACATCCCTGCGAAGCAGCCGTGCACGGGCACGCGCGATCCGGTCGTCGGCGGCCTGCATCGCGGCGTCGACGATCGTCGGCGGGGTGAGGTCGTGGTCGTGGGTGCAGGCGACGACCGGCCGCCGCTCGAGCGCCGCTGCGACGGTGCCGACCGTCGCCTCGGTCGGACCGGACAACGTCACGGGCCCGGCCTCGTCGCACGCGGGGCAGTGGTGTCCCTGCGGTGTGGCCGGGTCCCCGTGCACGGTCAGTTCATCATCCGGTCGAACAGGTCCCGTTCGAGTTGCTCCTCGCAGAACTCCTCGTCGCCGTGCTCCTGCATGCACTCGTTGAAGTCGCGGAAGCTCTCCCCGATGATGGTCGACCCGAACACGACGAGCCCGACGGTGATCAGCACGGCGATCACCATCGCGATGCTCCCGGTGACGATCCCGGAGATCGCCATCCCGTTCCCGCCGGCGCCCTTCTTGGCGTTGCTCCGTCCGACGATCCCCAGGATGAGGGCGACGATCCCGCCGATCACCGCGATCAGCCCGATCAACGGGATGAACGACACCAGCAGGGAGAGGATCCCGATCACCAGGGCGGCGACGGCGATCCCGTTCGACTGGGTGCCCGAGTGGTCGGCCGGGACCTGCGCTGCGGCCGGTGGCGCACCTGACGGGCCTGACGGGGAGTCGGCCCACCCGACGGCGCCACCTGCTCCGGTTCCGCCGGCGCCACCTGCTCCGGTTCCGCCGGTCGCCCCGGTGGCACCTGGCGGCGTGGTCGCGCCGCCGGAGGCGGTCGGGGCGCCGTCGCCGGGTGCGGCCGTGACCGCGTCACCGGCGGTGCCCGGGTGCGTCACCCCGGTCGGATCGGCGGTGGCCTGGTCACCCCCGCCCGCTGCGGAAGCGGTGTCGTGGGAGGGGGCGGGATCGATCGGGTCGGTCGAGGTCCGCCCGTCGTCGGCGACGTGGTCGGTCCAGCGCTCGCCGTCCCAGTAGCGGTACTGGTGCCGGCCGAGGGGATCCGGGTGCCAGGCTGCGGGGTGCATCGGAGGTCCTTCCATCGTCGGCCCGCGACGGTAGCCGTCACCTTCCCCGGGTGTGCACCCGGGCACCGCTACGCTCCCGCCTCCACGGTCGGCGACACGACGAGCCCACGATGCACCCCCGGATCGACCCCGACACGCTGCGGTTCGACGCCGCCGGCCTGTTGCCGGCCGTCGTCCAGCAGCACGACACCGGTGAGGTCCTGATGGTGGCCTGGATGGACGCCGAGGCGGTGCGGGAGACGCTGGCCGGTGGTGAGGCGGTGTTCTTCAGCCGTTCGCGCGGCGAACGCTGGCACAAGGGGGCGACGTCGGGGAACACCCAGCGGGTCGTCGAGGTGCGGGTCGACTGCGACGCGGACACCCTCCTCCTCCTCGTCGACCAGCAGGGGGACGGGGTGGCGTGCCACACCGGGGAGCGCTCGTGCTTCCACCGCGGGCTGGGACCGCTGCCGGCGACGGGTCAGGAGGCCGGGTGACACCGCCGACACGCGAGGAGTTCCTGGGGTACGCCGCACGGTTCGGCGTCGTTCCGGTGTGGCGTGAGGTCCTCGCCGACCTCGTCACCCCCCTCGCGGTGTACGCCCGCCTCCCCGAGGGCGGACCGCGGTTCCTGCTGGAGTCCGCCGAGCACGGCGAGCGGTGGGGCCGGTACTCGTTCGTGGGGTTCGATCCGTTCCTCACCCTCATCGGCCACCGTGGCCAGGTGCGCTGGGAGGGGGATCCCCCTCCGGAGGCGGCAGAAGCCGACGGACCGTTGGCGGCGCTGGCGGCGGTGACCGCCGCGTACCACGCGCCGCAGATCGTCGACGTCCCGTTGCACGGAGGGGCCGTCGGCTACATCGGTTACGACGCGGTCCGCGAGGTCGAGGACATCGCCGAGACCGGGGTCGATGACCTCGGGATGCCCGACACCCACCTGGTGTTCCCGCGGCACGTGATCGCCCTCGACCACCTCCGGCAGGTCCTGACGGTGGTCACCAACGTGGTGACCGCCGACACCGACGAGGTGGACGAGCTCGCACGACGCTACGACGCCGCCGTCGCCGACACCGACGAGGTCGCCGAACGCATCAGCGACCCGGGCCCGCGGTTCGCCCCGGTCAGCCCGCCGGCCCCCGAACGGGGTCTGGCCCGCGCCGAGTCGAACCTCGCGCCCGGTGAGTACGAGGCGATGGTGGAGGCGGTGAAGGAGCACATCGTCGCCGGCGACACGTTCCAGACCGTCGTCAGCCAACGGTTCTCGGTCGCGACCACGGCCAGCGCCCTCGAGCTCTACCGCGTGCTGCGGGTGATCAACCCCTCGCCGTACCTGTACCTGCTCGACTTCGGCGACGCCCAGGTCGTCGGGTCGTCCCCGGAGGCCCTGGTCCAGCTCCACGGCTCGGACGTGGAGACGTGGCCGATCGCCGGGACCCGTCCACGCGGCGCCGACGCCGAGAGCGACCGCCGGCACGCCGAGGACCTCCTCGCCGACGCCAAGGAGCGGGCCGAGCACGTCATGCTCGTCGACCTGGCCCGCAACGACCTCGGGCGCGTGTGCGAGGTCGGCAGCGTCACCGTCGACGGCATGCTCGAGGTGCAGCGGTACTCGCACGTCATGCACCTGGTCAGCGCGGTCACCGGGGTGTTGCGCGATGGCCTGGGCCCGGTCGACGTGCTGCGTGCGGTGTTCCCGGCAGGGACGGTCTCCGGTGCGCCGAAGGTGCGGGCGATGCAGATCATCGACGAGCTGGAACCGACCCGCCGTGGGCCGTACGCCGGGGCGGTCGGGTACGTCGACTTCGCCGGGAACCTCGACACCTGCATCACGATCCGCACGGTGCTGATCAAGGACGGCACCGCCCACGTGCAGGCGGGGGCCGGGATCGTCGCCGACTCGGTCCCGGAGTCCGAGGAGGCCGAGACGCGGAGCAAGGCCGGCGCGATCCTGGCGGCGATCCTCGCCGCCGAGCACCTCGGAGACTGACCCCCGAGACGACCACCACCGCGGCCCACCGAGCTCCCCGGGCCGTACGCCTACCATCACCCCGTGCGCCCGGTCGCCTCGGCACCGGGCACCATGCCACGAACGCCACGAGTCGGCCGGTGCGCCGGGACGGAGCGGACGCTGAGCACGTACCTCGACGACCTGATCGCCGCGGCGAGCCGCCGCGTGGACGACGCCCGGGCCGCCGAACCGCTCGAGGCGCTCCGCGAACGCGCCGAGGCGGTCGGCGACGCCCCGTCGTTCGCGGCCGCGATCGCCGGTGAGGGTGTCGCGGTGATCGCCGAGGTCAAGCGTGCCTCACCGTCGAAGGGGGAGATCGCCGCCGACCTCGACGCCGCCGCCCAGGCACGTGCCTACATCGACGGCGGGGCGGCGGCGGTGTCCGTGCTCACCGAGCCGGAATGGTTCCGCGGGAGCCTGGCCGACCTGGCGGACGTCTCGGCGTTGCGGATCCCGACGCTGCGCAAGGATTTCATCGTCGATCCCTACCAGATCTGGGAGGCCCGGCTCGCCGGCGCGGCGGCGGTCCTCCTCATCGTCGCGGCCCTCACGCCGCGTCAGCTCGGTGAGCTGTACGACGAGGCGGTCCTCGCCGGGCTCGACGTCCTCGTGGAGGTCCACGACGAGGACGACGTCGCCGAGGCGACCGCGGTCGGCGCCAACATCGTCGGGGTGAACGCGCGGGACCTGCGCAGCTTCGAGATGGACCCGGCGGCGTTCGCGCGGCTGCGCGGCCGTCTCGGACCGGAGGTCACCGCGGTCGCCGAATCCGGGATCACCGGGGCCGACGACGTCCGGCGTGCCCGCCGTGACGGCGCCGACGCCGTCCTCGTCGGCGAATCGCTGGTCCGCGCCGACGATCCCCGCGCCGCGGTGGCCGAACTGGTCGCCGCCGGCCGCGTCGATGGAGGCCGAGGATGAACGATCGCACCCCCACCCCGGAGTCGACGGATCGCTCCGAACCGCGGGACGGCTACTTCGGCGCGTTCGGTGGGAGCTACGTCCCCGAAGCGCTCTCCGCCGCGCTCACACAGCTGCGTGAGGCGTGGCGCGCCGCTGACGGAGATCCGGGGTTCCACGCCACCCTCGACACCCTGCGTCGGGACTACGGGGGCCGTCCGACGCCGCTGTACCACGCCGCCAGGCTCTCCGAGGCCGCCGGGGTCGAGATCTGGCTCAAGCGCGAGGACCTCGCCCACACCGGGTCGCACAAGATCAACAACGTCGTCGGGCAGGCCCTGCTGGCCCGGCGGATGGGCAAGCCACGGGTGATCGCCGAGACCGGTGCGGGCCAGCACGGCGTCGCGACCGCCACCGCAGCGGCGCTGTTCGGGCTGCGCTGCACGGTGTACATGGGGGCCGAGGATTGCCGTCGTCAGCGGCTGAACGTGGTGCGGATGCAGCTGCTGGGGGCCGAGGTGGTCCCGGTCGAGAGCGGGACGCGCACCCTCAAGGACGCGATCAACGAAGCGATGCGTGACTGGGTCTCGAACGTCGAGGACACCCACTACCTCATCGGTTCGGCGATGGGACCGCACCCGTTCCCGACGATCGTGCGTGAACTCCAACGGGTGATCTCGGTGGAGTCGCGGGCCCAGTTCGACGCCCAGGCCGGTGGGCTGCCCGACGCCGTGGTCGCCTGTGTCGGCGGTGGCTCGAACGCGATCGGATCGTTCGCCGAGTGGATCGACACGCCCGAGGTGGCGCTCATCGGCGTCGAGGCCGCCGGTGAAGGGGTGGGTTCCGGGCGTTCGGCGGCGACGATCACCGAGGGCAGCGAAGCGGTCCTGCACGGCTCGCGCTCGATCGTCCTCGTCGACGACGACGGTCAGGTGATGCCGGCCCACTCGGTCTCCGCCGGCCTCGACTACCCGGGGGTCGGCCCCGAGCACGCCTGGTTGGCCCGCTCCGGCCGCGCGACGTACGTCGCCGCCACCGACGCCGAGGCGCTGGAGGGCTTCCGGCGTCTGTGCGAGCTGGAGGGGATCATCCCGGCGCTGGAGCCCGCCCACGCCGTCGGGTGGGTCCTGGAACACGGGCGCCGGACCCTGGGGGAGGGCGCACGTATCGTGCTCACGATGTCCGGGCGGGGGGACAAGGACGTCGACGAGGTCGTCGAGGTGGCCGGCTGGGACGTCGGCGTCGAGCGGGCCTTCGGCGCCGGTGGGGGTGATTCGTGAGCGTGGTTCCCGCCGGTGAAGCACGGATCCGTGACGCGTTCGCGCGCGCGGCCGGCGAAGGGCGTGCCGCCCTCGTCGTCTACCTCACCGGCTGCTTCCCGGACCCCGCCACCTCGCGGGCGTGTTTCGAGGCGGCCGTGGAGGCCGGCGCGGACGTGCTCGAGATCGGGGTGCCGTTCTCGGACCCGATGATGGACGGGCCGATCATCCAGGCGGCGAACCAGGCCGTCCTCGACGCCGGGGTCGGGGTGGGTGACCAGTTGGCGCTGGTCGGTGAACTCGCGGGGCTCGACGTCCCCAAGCTGGTGATGACCTACGTCACCATCGCCGACCGCCGGGGGTACGGGCGTTTCGCCGCAGAGTGCGCCGACGCCGGCCTCGACGGGGTGATCCTCCCGGACCTGCCGGCCGAGGAGGCGGGGGAGTGGGTCGATCACGCCCGTGACCGTGGTCTGGCGACGGTGTTCCTGGCGTCGTCGGTGTCGACCGATCAGCGGCTGCGTGCGATCGCGGGGGTGTCGACCGGGTGGGTGTACGCCACCGGTCTGCTCGGGGTGACCGGCGTGCGCAGCGTCGCCGGGGACGTCACCCGTGAACTGGTCGCCAGGATCCGACAGGTCACCGACACCCCGGTCGCCGTCGGCATCGGCGTCAAGGACCGGTCCTCGGCCGCTGAGGTCGCGGCGTACGCCGATGGGGTGATCGTCGGTTCGGCGGTGGTGCGTGCCGCCGCCGACGGGGATCCCGCGACGGCCCCGCACCGTGTGGGGGCCCTGGTGCGCGAGCTGTCGGCCGGGGTCGCCTCGGCCCGACCGCGCTCGGGCTGAGCCCGCTCGCGGAC
>SLDB01000014.1 GCA_007125475.1 Nitriliruptoraceae bacterium
CTCGCCGCCGGCGGCGGAGAGCTGGCCGACGGGCTCGATGGGCTCGCCGGCGGGGTCGGGGAGTTGGCCACCGGGCTGGCCCGGCTGGCCGGTGGCGCCGGCGAGCTGGCCGCCGGCATCGGGGAAGCCACCGACGGCGTGGCCGAGCTCGACGGCGGGATAGAAGAGCTCGCCGAGGAGGTCATCGCGTTCCTGCGCCGGGCCGTGGACGCCTCCGGCGGGGAACTCGCGCGCGACCTCGCCCGCATCGAGGCGCTCCTGGCGCGGTCGGACGACGGTGTGCCCTACGGCGCCCCCGACGGGGCCGCCACGAGCGCCTCCTACGAGCTTCGGCTCGCCGCGGTCCCCTCCACCCGCATCGGCCCCGCGGGAGGCCTGGTCACGGGGGTGCTGCTACTCGCACTCGCCGGCGCCGTCGCCAGGGCCACACCCGGCCACCGGTGGCGCTCTACCATCCGTCGATGATCTGGAGCGCCGCTGTGAGCTGGACCGGAGCCGCCCGCGCAGCCGCCGTGGAGATCGACACGCGCACTCCCGACCGCCGGGACCGCTACACCGACCTGGTCCGGGTGCTCGCGATCATCGCCGTCGTCTACGGACACTGGATCGCCGCGGTGATCTTCGTCGACGACGGCCGGCTGGTCGCCTCGCAGATCCTGGCCGTCGCGCCGTGGACGCAGGTGGCGACGTGGTTCTGGCAGGTGATGCCGTTGTTCTTCCTCGTCGGCGGACGGGTCAACGCCGCCTCGCTGCGCCGGGCACACCTCCGCGGGGACACCTCAACCACCTGGGTGCGGCGGCGTTCGCGTCGGCTGCTGCGGCCCCTGCTGCCGCTGCTGGCGGTCTGGCTCCCGATGGGCCCGCTGCTGGTGTGGTTCGGGGTGTCCCCCGGCCTCGTCGAGCTCGCCACCGAGACGGCGTTCATCCCCCTGTGGTTCCTCGTGGTCTACCTGCTGGTCGTCACGCTCACACCGACGACGCTGTGGCTGCACCATCGCGGCGCGTACGCCGTGCTGCTGCTGGCGGTGGGGCTCGTCGCCGTCATCGACGTCCTCGACGGCGTGGGGGTACCACTGGTCGCACACGCGAACTACGTGCTGGTGTTCGGCATCGCGCACCAGCTGGGCTACCTGTGGCTCGACGACAAGCTCCCCCGCGGCGCCCGTGGACTGCACCTGCTGTGGTCAGGGCTCCTGGCCGCGCTGCTGCTGGTCACGCTCCTCGACTACCCGGTGAGCATGGTCGGCGTCCACGGCGACGAGGCGTCGAACGCGACGCCGCCGACGTTGGCCCTGGTGGCACTGACGACGATGCAGCTCGGCGGCGTCCTCGCGGCGCGACGTCCGGTCGAGGCTTGGCTCCGCCGCCACGCCGTGTCGTGGGCGACGGTCGCCACCGTCGGCGCCGCGATCATCACCGTCTTCCTGTGGCACATGACCGCCCTGATCATCGCCGCATCCCTGACCCACTTCACCGGCTGGTGGCCCCGCCTGACCTCGGTCGATGCGCAGTGGTGGGCGATGCGGCCGGTCTGGCTCCTGGTGTGCACGATCGCACTGGTGCCGCTGGTGCTCCTCTTCCGCGGCTTCGAGCGCGCCGGAGATCCGGTCCCGCGGGGGCCGGGGGTGACGATCACCGGGGTGGTCGCCACCGCGGTCGGGCTCGGGATCATCCAGACCACCGGGCTCTACGACGCCGATCGGGCGCTGGGACTCCCACCGGCCGGGGTGGTGCTCCTCCTCGCCGGCCTGGTCCTCCTCGGCGTCCACCACCGCGAGCCCGCCGACGTGAGCGGCCGCCCGGCCTCGGACCACGGGGGGGCGTAGCCGCACCCGGCGGCGATCCGCTGCCCTCGCTGGGACCGAACTCGCTACGGCGTTGCACTCGCCCGCGCACGGGCGAGTGGTCCGGTTCCCCGAGGAGTCCGACGTGACCGACCCCATCCACCTCATCATCGGTGCGACCGGCGCCGCCGGGTCCGCGACGGTGCGGCGACTGCGGGCCGACGGCGTCCGTGTCGTGATCGCCGGACGTGACCGTGCGGGGCTCACTCACCTCGCCAAGGAGACCGGGGCCGAGTATGCACGCCAGGTGGACGCCAGGGATCCGGCGCAGGTGGGCGAGCTCATCACGGGCCTGGCCGACACGTACGGCCGACTCGACGGGGTCGCCAACCTGGTCGGTTCGGTCCTGCTCAAGCCCGCGCACCTGACCACCCTCGAGCAGTGGGAGGAGGTGATCGCCGTCAACCTCACCTCGGCGTTCGCGGTGATTCGGACCGCGGCTCCCATCATGGCCAGGGCGGGAGGTGGATCGATCGTGCTAGCCGCATCGGCTGCCGCGCAGACCGGCATCGCGAATCACGAGGCCGTCGCCGCGGCCAAGGGCGGGGTCATCGCGCTGAGCCGATCGGCGGCGGCCACTTACGGTGGCCGCGGGGTGCGGGTCAACGCGGTCTCCCCGGGGCTGGTCGACGCCAAGATGACGGCCGGGCTGATCGGCAACCCGGCCCAGGCCGAAGCCAGCCGTGCCATGCACGTCCTCGGAAGGCTGGGTACCGGTGACGACATCGCCGCAGCGGTGACCTGGCTCCTCGATCCCCGGACCTCCTGGGTCACCGGACAGGTCATCGGGGTCGACGGCGGGCTCGGTCAGGTCCGCACCCGCCCCCGGGGATGACGGGTCGGAGCACCCCGACTTCGACACCTCCGGGGAATCGCTGACGTCGGGGCATCCGGGGAGGCTGCCGGATTCGAACACCGGCGGAACCCACCCGAAAGGCTCGTCATGCGAACGGATGATCCCGGTACGCACGTCAGGCAACGAGAGCGACGAAGGATCGTCGGCAAGCTGTTCTTCCTCATCGCCGGGACCGTGTCGTTCTTCCTGTCGGTCGGTCTCTGGTTCCTCGGTGATGATCGACAGACGGCGATCTTCGTCGGGCTCTGGGTGCCTTCGCTGTTCTCGCTGGGGGGACTCGTCGCGGCACCGGAGCGTGTCCGATGACCGATCTGGTGCTCTTCGCCCTCGGCACGATCGTGTTCTTCCTCGGAGGCACGGGTCTGGTGCTCTACGGCCTCGACTCGTTCCAGGCGTGGAGCGCCTCCGAGACATCCGATGACGAGGTCCGCCTCCGCGGGGACTAGCCGATCGGCTCGCGCGGTGCGTTCACGCCTCCTGCAGGTCGCGGCTCCGGAAGGCGGTGACGCCCACCACCGCGCCGGCAAACGCGACGGCGAGCATGATCACGGCGGCGCCGAGGTTCGGGTCAGCCGCCGGGACCGCCGCGAGGTGCCGGAAGGGGCTGAGGTCGAGCACGGCCTCGGGGAGCTCGAGCATCCCGCCGACGAAGTCGAGGAGGTAGGCGGCGATCACCAGGGTGTAGGTCACCGGCGCGGTACGCCGTGGGAGCAGCCCCACGACGGCCACCCCGACCCCCAGGGCGAGCCAGGCGATCGGGATCAGGTTGACCCCGGCCAGCACCCCGTCGGTGAGGGCGATCGGTGTGCCCACCAGGGCGGTGCCGGCCCACCCGAGGACGCCGGCCAGCAGCGCCGCCAGCGCCACGGCGACGGCGGCGGTGGCGGTCCGGGTGACCAGCCACCGCACCCGGCCCACCGGCCGCACCAGCAGGTGCTCGATCCGCCAGGTGGCCTCTTCCTCGCGGATCGCGACCGCCTGACCTGCGGCGAACACCGCCAACACGATCCCGACGAGCGAGAAGGCGAACCCGATGATCCCCTCGGGCGTCCCCATCGCCGGGTAGCCGAGCATGGCGGTGAGTTCGGCCATCGTCTCGAGGTCGGCGACGGCTTCGCTGAAGTCGCGGGCGAGGAGGCCGAACCCGAGCGCCACGAGGCCGGTGACCAGCCCCCAGGTCCTCAGCGCTCCCGCGGTGAGACGCCCGGCGAGGCCGGCCTGGCCGGCCACGGGGCGCGGCGTACGCCGCACGACCTCGTCGTCGGCGGCGAGGCGACCGGCGTGCAGGTCGCGGTCGGCAAGAAGGTAGGTGGCCACCAGGAGCACCACCAGCAGCCCGAGGTAGGCCACGAACACGGCGGTTCGGGCCTGGTCGAGCTCGTGGAGGAAGCCCAGCCACCCCAGTGGCGTCACCCACCAGACCCACTCCGGCGTCGCGCTCGCCGACGCGACGATGCGCACCGCGAGCGCCACCCCGAGGGCGATCCCCACGATCCCGGTGGCCCGCCGGGAGCTGGGGGTGAGCTGGGAGGCCAGCGCCCCCGCGGCGGCGAAGGATGCGGCCACCAGTGCCGCGGCGCCGCCGAGCGCCCAGGAGGTCGCGGCGTCCATCCCCGCCGCGGTGTGGGTCACCCCGATCACCGCACCGAAGACCGCGAACACGGTGCCCATCGCGGCGAGCACCGAGCCGAGCAGGCCCCGCGGCGAGGTGGCTCCGGCCCGCAACGGTTCGAGGTGGCCGTCCTCCTCGGCGCGCCGCAGCAACCGGACCGCCGCGAGCATCCCCCAGATCGCCGCGAGGATGCCGAACATGCCCCACCGCGAGAGCACACCCCCCTCGACGGTGGTCACGCCGACCAGCCGGCCGAGCATCGCCTCGAAGGCGGGCACCCCCTCGAACTCCGCGAACGCGGCGAGCTCCTCGGGGGTGGAGTAGCGATCCTCGAAGGTGACCGCCACGCCCCAGCTGATCCCGGCCAGGCCGACGATCCAGGCGATCGCCCCGTTGCGCAGCAGCCGGAGGTGGTGGGTGTAGGTGCGCCACCACACCGCGGCCGACGAACGGCTCTCGACGCCGTGGGACGCCCGGGCGGGTGACGAGATCGTCTCCGGCCCGCGACGGCGTGGGACGACGGTCGGCATGTCGGTGTCCTCGCTGCCCACGCGGCGTCAGCCGCCCACGCCGGCGGCCACGTCGTCGGACTCGTCGTAGTAGGCGTGGAACAACTCCTCCAGCGACGGCTCGCGCATCTGGATCGACGGCACGTGCGCCTGCGCCAGCGCCTTCAGGAGCCGATCGGTCGAACCGGTGATCTGCAGGCGGATCACCCCGTCGCGCACGTAGACGTCCTCCACCCCGGGGATGCCGGTGAGCTCCGGTGGGTCACCCTCGTAGGTGGCTTCCACGGTGTGGGCGTGCAGGTGACGCAGCTCCTCGAGCGTGCCGTGCTCGACCAGCGCACCCTGGCGGAGCACCGCCACCCGGTCACACACCGCCTCCACCTCGGAGAGGATGTGGCTGGAGAGCAGGACCGTCTGCCCGCCGGCCTTGGCCTGACGCAGGCAGTCCTGGAAGGTGGCCTCCATCAACGGGTCCAGCCCGCTGGAGGGCTCGTCCATCACCAGCAACGGGGCACGGGTCATCAGCGCGGCGATCACCGCGATCTTCTGCCGGTTCCCCTTCGAGTAGGAGCGGCCCTTCTTGGAGGGGTCGAAGTTGAAGCGCTCGACGAGCTCGTCCCGGTAGCCCGGGTCGTACCCGCCGGAGACCACCCCGAGCAGCTCGAGGATCTGACCACCGGTGAGCTGCGGCCAGACGTGGAACTCCCCGGGGATGTAGGCCAGCTGTCGGTGGGCCTCGATGGGCTGCTTCCAGGCGTCGAGCCCGAAGATCTCCGCCCGCCCCGAGGTGGGCTTGAGCAACCCCAGCAGGGCGCGCAGGGCGGTGGTCTTCCCCGCACCGTTCGGGCCGAGCAGGCCGACGATCTCGCCCTCGCCGACCTCGAGGCTGAGCCGGTCGAGGGCGACCACCTCCCCGAAGTGCTTGCTGGTCTCGATGAAGCGGATGACGGGGAGGGGGGTGGACATGGCATCGCTCCAGATCGCTCCAGAAGGAGGGGCGGGGCATCCCGGGCTACGGTCGAGGCGGCAACCAGGAGCCAGCGAGGGGCCGGCGGAGGGGCACCATCGATCTTCGTCGCAGCCCACACGGCGCGGTAGGGGACAACGTCCCGCCTACGATGACCGGTGAGGCGATCGCCCTGAGCGCCGAGGTCCTCCAAGCCGGAGGTTGGACCGGGAGGCCTGTGGAGTAGGGCCTCACGGCACTCGTCGGGGCCGCCCGAACCCGGGATCGTGTGCGGCGGCACCGTGGCCTGCGGTCGTCGTGACGAGAGGTGGCGGCGGTGTCGGGTGACGTGGGGACGGCCGGGGACACCGCCGACGCCGTGGTGGAGCTGCGTGGGGTGCGGCGCCGCTTCGGTGAGGTGCGGGCACTCGACGAGGTGTCGCTGTCGGTGGGTCGGGGCGAGGTAGTCGGGCTCCTCGGTCACAACGGCGCGGGCAAGACGACGACGGTGCGGCTGCTGACCGGGATCCTGGCTGCCGATGGCGGGGAGGTACGGGTCCACGGACTCGACCCGCTGGTCGACGGCGCGCAGGTGCGCCGCACCACCGGGGTGGTCAGTGCGGTCCCGGCCGTCGACGACCGCCTCACGGCTCGGCAGAACCTGCGGTTCGTCGGCGAGGTGTTCGGCGTCGACCGCACCCGGGCGACCCAGCGTGCGGGCGAGTTGCTGGACCGGTTCGGGTTGTCGGAACGGGCCGACGAGCGGGTCGGGGGCTTCAGCTCGGGGATGCGGCAACGGCTGGCGCTGGCCCGGGCGCTGCTGGCGGACCCGCCGCTGTTGGTGTTGGACGAGCCGACCGCGGCGCTGGACCCGGTGGCCAGCCGCGACGTCCGCGATCTGCTCGGGCGCCTGGCACGGGAGGAGTCCCGCAGCGTGTTGCTCTGCAGCCACAACCTCGTGGAGGTCCAGCGGCTGTGCGACCGGGTCGTCGTGCTCGAACACGGCCGGGTGATCGCCGACGGCACCCCGGCCACCCTGGCCGGTGAGCTGGGGATCGGCCGGGTGCGGTTCGAGATCGACCCGGACGACCGGCCCCGGGCCGAACGGCAGCTCACGACGACCGGGGTGTCCTTCCAACCCGACGGCGCCGGGCTGGTCGTCACGCGCCGGCCCGGCCTGGACGTACCCGCCGTGATCGCCGATCTGGTCGGTGCACAGGTGCGTATCCACGCGGTGGTGCCCGAGGGCGCCTCGCTGGAGGACGTCTACTTCGCGCTGCACGAGGAGGGACCACGGTGACTCCCACGACACGCACTGGACGGAACTGGCGCGGCATCGCCGCGGTGGTCTCCCGGGACCTGCGCGTGGTGCGCAGCAGCAAGCCGGTGATCCTGCCCATGCTGATCGTGCCGGCGGTGCTGCTGGTGGTCCTGCCGCTGGCGACGGTGGTCGGGGCCCGGTTGGGGGCCCACGCGGTCGATCTTTCCGACGTCGAACGACTCCTCGCGCTTCTGCCCGCTGAGATGGCGGCCCGGGTGGTGGCGGACCCCAGCGCCGTGCTGATCGAGGTGACGTTGGTGTACCTGCTGTCACCGATGCTGCTGATCGTCCCCCTGATGACCGCCAGCGTGATCGCGGCCGATGCGATCGCCGGGGAGCGCGAACGCAAGACCCTGGAGGGCCTGCTGCTCACCCCGCTCACCGATCGGGAACTGTTCACCGCCAAGCTGCTGGGCGCCTGGCTCCCCGCGGTGACCGTCGGCGTCGGCGGCGGGATCGTGTACGCCCTGGTGGCCGACCTGGCGGCCGTCGGGGTGGTCGAGGGACGGCTGTTCCCCAACGTGGTGTGGGCGGTGCTGGTGCTGTGGGTCGGCCCCGCCGTGGCCGCGATCAGCCTCGGGGTGACCGTCCTCGTCTCGGCGCGGGTCAAGACCGTGCAGGAGGCCTTCCAGATCGCCGGCGTGGTCGTGCTCCCCGTCGTCGCCCTCGTCGTGATGCAGGCCGGCGGGCTCCTGATCCTCTCCCCCCCATTGCTGCTGACCACCGGTGCGGCGTGCTGGCTGATCGCCGCCGTGGTGCTGCGGGCGGGGACCCGAGCCGTCCGCCGTACCCGGCTGGGTGAACGGTTGTGACGCGGTGGCCACCACGGGGCTTTCGACCCTCGTCACGGCGGTGCCGGGGAGCCACGATGGCGTTCCGCGTGACGTTCCGCCCGACACGGCGACGTCGTTGGTCCCGCAACCCGTTCGGTTCGCGCTCCTCGTCGCAACCGATCCGTCCTCGATCGAAGGTGTCGGCATGCCCCCGGAGTCGGACAACAGCCGCGGACTTCCAGCCGGTTGGGGGATCCCCACCGGCGTCGTGACCGGTGCCGCCATCGGGATGCTCATCGGGATCCTGCTCGAACAGTTGACGCTCGGCCTCATCCTCGGTGCCGCCGTTGGTCTGCTGGCCGGCAGTGTGCTCACCACGGCGCTGGCGACACCCGACGCCCGACGGGGGAGCGTGACCGCGGTCGCGATCGCGGTGGTGACCGCAGGCTCGGTCGCCGTGCTCCTCCTCCTGCTGCGCTGACCACAACGCCACCGGCACCGACCACGAGGAGGCGACATGCGCTACCTGGGGTTCACGCTCGGGTTCTTCGCGATCCACCTGGGCGCGTACGTCATCGCCGGGGTGCTCAACCAGCAGCTGGTGTCCAGAC
>SLDB01000101.1 GCA_007125475.1 Nitriliruptoraceae bacterium
CCGCCCGCGCGGCGGGGCCCGGTGCGTGCGCTGGGCCGATCGGCCAGCTGACGAGTCGGCCGGAGCGACCGGCCACTGACCCGGGGCGGATCGGCTCGAGCGACGTGCCGCCCGAACCCACGCATGCCGGCGACGTGGCCTAGCCTCCCGGCCGCGATCGAGGAACGAGCGACGGGGACCGAGAAGCGGGGCGTGCAGCACATGAGCCGAGTTGTCACGGGTATCACGGCCTACGTCCTCGCGATCCTGATCCCGTTCGTCGTCGCGCTGCTGCCGCCACGCCCGGAAGGCCGTGGCCTGGTCGTCGAGTTGGGCGTGGCCGTCGGCTTCGTCGCGTTCGCGATGCTCGCCGCGCAGTTCCTGCTCACCGCCCGCTTCCCCCGCCTGGCCGCCCCCTACGGGCTGGACGCGCTGATCCGGTTCCATCGGGTCGCGGGGATCCTGGCCCTGCTGGCCGTCCTCGCACACGTCGCGATCCTCATCGTCGTCGAGGCGGAGTTCCGGGCGTTCCTCAACCCGTTCGATGACCTCATGCGCGCAGGGGCGCTCTGGATGCTGCTGGGCGCCCTGGTCGGGCTCGTGGCCCTGACCATCTGGCGTCGACAGCTGGGTATCCCCTACCAGTGGTGGCGGCTGACGCACGGCCTCCTCGCCCTCCTGGTCATGCTGGTCGCCGTCGTGCACGTCTTCCGGGTCGATCACTACTCGGCCGCCGGCTGGAAGATGGCCTTCTGGGCGTTGTTCGGTGCGGTGGCGGCGTCACTGCTCGTGTGGACCCGGGTGATCCGTCCGATCCGGAGCCTGAAGCACCCCTGGACCGTGGTCGAGGTGCGGCCGGAGAAGGGTCGGGCCTGGACCGTCGCGCTGGAACCCGTGGGACACGCGGGGATGGCCTTCCAGGCCGGCCAGTTCGCCTGGCTCGCACTCGATCAGCCGCCCTGGGACATCGACGTCCACCCGTACTCCTTCTCCTCGAGTGCCGATCTCGCGGCCGACTCGGGCCGGGTCGAGTTCACCATCAAGGAGCTGGGAGACTTCACCTCCCGGACGGGAGAGGTCCCTGTCGGTACTCGGGCCTACCTCGACGGCCCCTACGGCAACTTCGTCCTGGACGACTCCGCGGCCGGTGCCGTGTTCGTCGTCGGCGGCGTCGGCGTCACCCCGGCGCTGTCGATCCTGCGCACCATGCGGGACCGGGGTGACGATCGCCCGGCCTGGCTCGTCTACGGCGCCGGTTCCCCCGACAAGGTCATCGCCGACGCCGAACTCGCGGAACTGCGCGACGCGGGCCGACTCGACCTCACCGTCGTGGTCGAGGACGCCGGCAGCGACTGGGAGGGCGAGCGCGGGCTGGTCACCGAAGATCTGCTGCGCCGGGTGCTTCCACCGCTCGACGAGGAGAACCTCGCGGTGTTCTGTTGCGGACCCGACGAGATGATGGACGTGGTGATCCCCGCGCTGCGGGCGCTCGGTGCCAGCGGTGACCGCCTCCGGGCCGAGCGGTTCAAGCTCGCCTGATGGTCGCCTGGTGGCGGCGGCACGGTCGATACGACGTGCAGGCATCTCCGCCAGCGGGCCCATCCCCGGCCTCGTCGGCGCCATGCTCGTCGAGGTGAACGAGGAGATGATCGCCGCCGACCGGCGCTACATCGCCGCCTCGGTCGCCGCCGTCCTCGAGCAGGAACGAGCGCTCGCGTCCCTACGCGCAACACCCCGCAAGGGAGCGAGTGACCACGGTCCTACACCACCCCGTGCGATGCGATCCCAACGGGCGTTGCGAAGACCTGTAGTATCCCAACGGTAACACCATTTTCGTTGGGATAAACATGGACCGCTCCATCTACGTTGACGAGACCTTCGGCGCTGTCGAACGCGTCCCAGGTCCGTACAGCTACGACCACTACGTCCCCCGGCCGCTGCCGCGTCGCCTGGACCTCGACGGCGCGACCGCGCGCGCTCTCTCCGACGCCGACCGAGCCCTCGGCCGGTTGGCCGGTGCAGGCCGTCTGCTCCCCAACCCGCATCTGCTGGTCAACCTCTACCTGTACACAGAGGCGCTCGCGAGCTCACAGATCGAGGGGACGCAGGCATCGCTGTCCGAGGTGCTCGAAGCGGCCGCCGAGGACACCGAGTCACCGAGCGTGGACATCCGAGAGGTTCAGAACTACATCGCCGCATTCGAGCACGCCCGCAGTCGCCTCGGCGACCTGGCGCTGTCACGGCGGCTGTTGAAGGAGGCGCATCATCGGCTGCTGACCAACGTCCGGGGCGAGGAGAAGACACCGGGGGAGTTCCGATCCAGCCAGAACTGGATCGGCCCGCCGGGGCGCACGCTGGCGGAGGCGACCTTCGTGCCCCCCCGGCACGAGCCGGAGATGATCGACGCGCTCCGCGACTGGGAGGCATTCCTCCACGAACGCGATGGCGAGCACCCCCCTCTGATCGTGTGCGGCCTGATCCATTACCAGTTCGAGACCATCCACCCCTTCCTCGACGGCAACGGTCGACTCGGCCGACTCATCATCATCCTGTACCTCATCGACATCGGGGAGCTTCCCGAGCCGTTGTTGTACCTCAGCCCCTACTTCGAACGAGATCGCGACGCCTACTACTCCCACCTGCAGGCGGTGCGAGAACGAGGCGAGATGCAGGAGTGGCTGCAGTACTTCCTGCACGGTGTCGCGGTCCAGGCCCGGGACGCCCTCGACCGCGCTGAACGGCTGACCGATCTGCAGTCGCGCTACCGCGTAGCGCTCGCCGGGGATCGCAGCAACGCACCCCACCTCATCGACCCGCTGTTCGCCAATCCTGTCATGACGACGCAGCGGGTAATGCGGCTCCTTGGCGTGACCAACGCGGGCGCCAACAACGTCCTGCGACGGCTCGAGCGGCGCGGCTGGCTGAAGCCCGTGCACGTCGGTGGCCGCGGCGGCCGCATCACCTGGATCGCCGACGAGATCATGACCGTCCTGACAGGACCGTCGAGCTAGACGGATCAACTCGAGAAGACGTTGTCGCCGCGTCGTCACGGGGCGGCTGGGAGGACGACGGCAACACGCCGGCGAGCCTGATGTCGTCAGTCCGTTGCCACCGGCAGGCGAAACGCCCCCGAGGATGGCGGGGGCGTTCGAGTGGACCTACCGTCTACAGGCCGCTAGGCCTGGCTACGAAGGTGGTGGGCGAGGGGACTGTCACACGCTGGACAGTGGAGTTCCGCTGTTTCGCGCGATTCTGCGGCGATTTGACGGTCTTCGCCATCGGGATGCTGCGGCATCTCGGGCCCCTGTCACTGTGCGATCGACCGTATCGGGGTCATGCGACAGCCGAGCCTGATCTGAGGCCCGACGTACGCCGCAACCCGCCCCCGATGAGCGGCACGATGGGCCGGCGAGCTCGCCCCCCAGCAACACAACGGATACTGGATTACAGAGGGAGCGACCAGGGCCCGGCGCGCCACCGACACCTTGCGCGGCGCGGGTGCAATCCCGTGCGGGCGGGTCGGGTCAGGTGCTTGTCAGCCGTGACCGTCCCGCGTCGGTGATGGCCCACTTGTTCGATGGGCTCTTGCGACGCCCCTCGGTAGGAGCAACAAGGCCGGCTTCCTCAAGGCGGGCCAGCCAAAGCAGCACGTTGCGCTTCGTCCCCAGACGGGTTTCGTCTTGGAGCTCAGAGGTCGACTTCGGTCGAGCCTGCAGCGCCTTCAACAACGCCTGCGCTTGGGCCCTCGCGCTGACGCCCTCGGCAGCGGGCTCGCTGGTGCCTATCGGTTCCGCGACGCGGCCCCCCGGCTCCTCCCCGTCCGAGATACGCCACCTGCTCCCACGGCCCTTGCCAACCCGGGTCAGGACTCCCATGCGTCTCAGTCCCACGAACGCCTGCCCGACATCTGCAGAGTGAGCGCCCGACACCTCCCGCAACCGCTCATTGGTCACATCTCCCTCCCTTGCCGCCAAGGCGACGGCGAGGCGCTGGAGGTCCGTCCACTCTGCTGTGTCGAAACGCTCAAGGTCGTCAAGAGCGGTGTCGTCGAGCAGAGATGCGCTGTGCAGTCTCACCTCGAATGTCGCGACTCCGTCGGTGACGACCGGGCGAGACATGCCGATCGCCTCCAGGCGGCGGGTGAGGGTGACGAAGCCCGAACCCCGGTTCTCTGCCACGGCTCCCCCGCTGTCAGAGACCGGGACGTCCTCGAGGATCTTGCTCAGTAGCGCGTTGCGCGACGAGGTGATCGTTCGCACGCCGAGATCGCTGACCGATACGGGCCCAAAGAGGCCCCCGGGGTTGTGGACCTCGAGCCGGTCTGGGTAGATCTCGACGCGGACCTGGGTTCCCCTGGCCAGCGGCGACAGGTCGCGGTGCATCACCGCGTTCACGATCAGTTCGCGGAAAACGTCGACGGGGTAGTCCCACTCCTCCTCTCGGAACAGCGAGGGCACCCGCACTCGCCGGCTCAGATTGCGCTGCACGGCGGCTACCGCATCGGTGACCATGCTGGGGACGGGGCCGTCGACAGAGACGTTGTCGAGGAATCGAGTGCCATCTGCCAGTGGCTCGTTGTTCGCCGTCGGGTAGGCGACCACCGCGACGTTGAGCTGAGGGAACCATCGTTGCGGGTAGCGGCCGAGTGCCAGTAGGCCACCGAGCGTTGGTCGCAACCGACCATCGTCACGTATCAGCGCTCCGAGCAGTTCCAGCGCCTGCTCACGGCTGGCGTCCCGAAACGTTGAAGGCTTGTTCCGACGAAGCCGCTCGTGCAGACCTCGGACGAGACCCTCGTCGAGGTCTTCGAACGTGGCACCTTCGACGACCTCCGCGTCGTAGCGTGGCTGTGTCCGGTTCGAAATCAGCAGCGAGACTTCGTAGCTGCTCAGCTGACGGTCGGAATCGTGCACGCGGACGTACGACCCTTGGTTCATCCCCTTGGTCTTGACGTACGCAGGCTTCTGATCGGCCGCCAGTTCGTGGACGCGCGCGACGACGATGGGCTTTCCCTCGACTTCAACGATCGAAATGTCGGCATCGACCGGCGGTTCGATGGAGTCCCGGCAGGCATTGGCCACGTAGGAGGCCAACCCTGAGGCATCGATCTCGACGATCTCGAATCCGGACTCTTCGTCCACGCCAAGCAGGATCAGCCCTGTCCCGGTGTTTGCGAATGCCGAGAGCGACCTGAGCAGCGACTACCCTGGGTGCAGCCACCGGCTGCCGACTTCGCCTCGATCGCGTTCGTATCCGTTCCTGCGGCGCGCAGCAGCTCGAGCGCCGACTCCACGTCTTCGTGGTCCATTGACACGCCTGCCTACGAAGCAGCTACGAAGGGACTTGGAAGGGTACGCCCTTCGTAGCTGGTTTCGGTGCTTCTCTGTTCGTGTGCGTCGCCCCTGGCCACAGGGGTGCCCGGCAAGCCTCTACGTGAATGGCGGGTAGACCATTCGCGCGCGGCGCCACGACGAGCCTGTGGGAACCGCTCCAGCAGCCTTGTATCGCTGACGCACTGCGTCGTTCTGCGGCTGGAGGAGCACGTGGCGCACGTTGATGTCGGATCTGACCCTCGCGGCCAGCCTGCCGACCAGATCATGTCCTCGGTCGGTCGGATGCACGTAGATGCCGACTCCAAGTGGAATGCCCCGGCGACGCAGCCACCGCGATTTTGGCGACGTCCGCGAGTTGGCTCAAGACGAGCCAGCACTTGCGAGCCGCAGCCACCCGGCCAACTACGAGGTTGTGGCACTCCCCCGGCGTGCCCGGGGCAGCACCGATGGCGGCCAGCGGCCCGCGGGTGAGCTTCAGCTCGCCCTTCGGGGTCACCGTCGCCTGCTCGCCGACCTTGCGGGCACGGCCCGGCAGCTCGGGTGGGCCGCAGGCCGCCTCGTGGCAGCGTTCGCAGGAGCTAGTGGCTGCCGTCGGTGTCGTGGGTGTCGATGACCTCAGCGACCTGCACCCACAGCAGCCCCCGGTCCGCATCGACCCACACGTCCAGTAGCGACTGCGGTGTCCACTCGAGCGCCTTGAGCAGCTTGCGGGCGCTGGCCCGTGCCTGGCCGTCGAGCCGCAGCGCGTCGCCGACCGCCTCGGGAAGCGGCTGCGGCCCGGTCAGCTCGCGGCGGGGCCGCTCGTCGGCCTCAACGGCGCGAAGCGACCGGGTCGCCTCGACCGGGGCGGGTTCACCCTGGCCATGGATGTTGGCGGCCACCGTCTGCTGGTGCAGCATCCGCAGATACGACGAGCTGGTGGCGGGGGCGGCAGCGGGCGCCGAGGTGCTCATGTCGGTGACCGTGCTGCACCCTGAACCGCCGACACTGCCCGGCGCACCATCCGCACGACGGCTTGCCTCGCCCGCGGAAGCGAGGACGGTCACCTCGTCCCCGTCGCCGTCGCCGTCCGGCTCCCGCGGCGGGTCCGCGTCATCACCCGGCGCCCGCGCCGGCGTCGCGGCCCCGTCGGGCTCGCCGGCCTGTCCACACACGCAAAACGGCCGGTCAGCCTCTGTGGCGTCCCGGCCGCGCTGCGTCAGATCAGGTAGGGGAGATCCCCTGGTTCTCGTGGGCGAGGGGGGACTTGAACCCCCATGTCCTTTCGGACACACGGACCTGAACCGTGCGCGTCTGCCAATTCCGCCACCCGCCCAGGTGGACCAGCGGAGGGTAGCAACGCCACCAGAACCCGGCCAACGCGGTCGGGCCAGCCGGGGCATGCCGGCCCTCACCACGCCCTTCCTCCACGGGTTCGTCCCCGCAACCGGGTTCCGACGGCGTTCGTACGGGTCCGGTCCCACCGGCCTGGGCTACGCTTACCGGCCGGGGCGACGGCGTGGCCTCGGTCGACGTCGCCGCCCGCCAGTGCGCGGCCGGCGACCCCCGCCACGACCCGCCGTCCCGCCTCGTCGATCGAGTCCGGATGAGCCGATGGGTGTGCTGCAGGAGTTCGAGCGCCGCCTCGAAGGCGCCGTCGAGGGCTTCTTCGCCCGGGCCTTCCGCTCCGGGGTGCAACCGGTCGAGCTCGCCAAGGCGGTACAGCGCTACGCCGAGTCGAACCAGCACGTCACCTCCGACGGCGTGGTGGTCCCGAACGTCTACCGGGTGGCGGTCGGTCCCAAGGACCACGATCGACTCCAGGGATACGGCACCTCGCTGCCCCGCGAGCTCGCCGAGCTGGTCGCCCGCACCGCCGCCGAACGGGAGTGGATCCTGCGTGGCCCGGCCCGGGTGAAGGTCGAGCTCGCCGAGGACCTCAAGCTCGGCCGTTACCGCCTCGCCGGGCGTGTCGAGGCGGTCGAGCGCGACGCCCCGCCCCGCCAGCCGGCCCCGCCGCCGGAGGCGGCACGACGTGACGAGCCCCGTGCCGCGATCGAGCACACCCAGGTCGTCACCGCCGCACCACGAGGCGACGGCGCCCTGGTGGTCCGCACCGCCGGCGCCCACCAAGGCGACCGCGTCGACCTCGTCGGGAGTCGGGTGACGATCGGCCGGCTGCCCTCCTGTGACCTGACGATCGACGACTCGACCGTCTCCCGGGAACACGCCGCGGTCGTCCGGCGCGCCGACGGCTGGTGGGTCATCGACCTCGGCTCCACCAACGGCACCCGGGTCAACGGGCGTCGCGCCGCCGAGCACCCGCTCACGCACGGCGACCGGCTCGAGCTCGGTGACGTCGTCGTCGAGCTGGCGGAGGCCTGAGGTGCCGATCGAGATCCTGACGCTGTTCAAGTTCGTCCTGCTGGGCCTGCTCTACGTCTTCGTCGCCCGCACCGTGCGCACCGCCGCCTCAGAGATCGCCGGGCCGCGGCGCAGCTCGGCGGCACCGCCACGGCCGGGGGTGGCCACCACGGCCGAACCGCCACGCAGGAGCCGGCGCATCCCCCGCCAGCTGGTGCTGCACCCGGAAGGCGGGGCGAGCCAGGTCGTGGGGCTGAAGGGTTCGGGGGTGATCCTGGGGCGTGGAGGCGCCTCCGACGTCATCGTCGACGACGTCTACGTCTCCGACGAGCACGCCGAGATCCTCCCCGACAACGGCAGCTGGTCGGTGCGTGACCTCGGCTCGACCAACGGCACCTTCCTCAACGGCCAGAAGGTCACCCGTCCGACCCCGCTCGCCGCCGGCGACCAGCTCCGGCTCGGCAAGACCCACCTCGAGGTTCGGCGATGAGGCGGATCACCGCGCGAGGGGTCACCGACGTCGGGCGGGCACGGGACGGCAACGAGGACTCGCTGCTGTTGCGGGAGAGCGTGTTCGCCGTCGCCGACGGGATGGGCGGGCACCTGGCCGGGGAGGTCGCCTCCGCCACCGCCCTCGAACCGATCGAGGCCCTCGACAGCCGGATCTTCGACGACGCGTCCGAAGCCGCCGCGGCGCTCCGCGACGCCGTCGTCGCCGCGAACGACACGGTCTCCCAACTCGCCCGTGACAACCCCTCCTACCGCGGCA
>SLDB01000139.1 GCA_007125475.1 Nitriliruptoraceae bacterium
GTGTCGTGGTCGAGGACGTCGCCGAGCCCCTCGTTGGCCGGACCGTCCCCCATCCGCACGTAGCGTTCGACGCTGGTCAGCTGCGGCGCGACGGTCGCGAGGTGGTCGACGAGTTCGGCGTCGACGAACACGACACGATCCTCGGCGTGGTTGATGACGTAGGCGATCTGCTCGTCGAAGAGCCGGACGTTGACGGTGTGCAGCACCGCCCCCACCAACGGCACCGCGAAGTACAGCTCGAAGTGGCGCAGGGAGTTGAACCCGAAGCTGGCCACGCGGTCACCGGGGCGCACCCCCAGGTCGTCGGTGAGGGCCCGTGCCAACCGCAGGATGCGGTCGGCGACCTCGCCGTAGGTGGTCTCGCCCTCGACGTCGATGAGTCGACCGTCGGCGTGGATGGTGCGCATGCGGTCGAAGATCAGCGACAACGTCAGTGGGGTGCGCTGCATCAGCCCGGGGATGGTCACGCGGCTCCTCCTGGTCCGGTCGCGGTGGCCGGTGACGTCGCGGTCGCGGCCGCGAGTCTAGGGCGCCGGCGATTCGAACCCGGTCGGCCCGTCGCCCGAACCGTAGGCGCCCGGGCGACGAACCACGGGCGACGCCGCCAGACAGGCCCCGTCACGGTTGTCAAGTGCCGGACTGCCTCGGTTTGGTCACTGTCCGCGCTCGTCCGGCTAGACTCCGTAGGCGGAGGAAAACAGGGAGAACTTCCTCGGCAGAGGTGACGGCACCGATCACGGCAACGGTGGACGCGCGGTCGCAGCGGACCGGACGACGTCTCCCTGAACGGTCGCTGATCGTCGTCGCGGGAGACGTTCAGGAGGCGGGATGCTGTACGCGTTGCACGACACCATGCGGGCACAGGCGAGGTTCGCTCACGCGGCGTTCACGTGGAGCACCGGGTGGCAGCGGGGGTTCTGGCCGAAGGCGATGAAGGCGACCGCCGAGCTCGCCGAGCGTTCCACCCGCGAGTACGGCAAGCCGTCGTGGGGTGAGCTCGGTGACCCGGAGGTGATCAGCCCCCGACCGTTCGGCGACCTGATCCGGTTCCCGGGCAACGGCCCGAAGATCCTCGTCGTCGCGGCGATGAGCGGGCACTACGCGACGCTGCTGCGCCCGACGATCATCGAGCTGCAACGCGACCACGACGTGTACGTCACCGACTGGGCCAACGCCCGCGACGTGCCCCGCTCGGCGGGACCCTTCGACCTCGACACCTACATCGGTTACCTCGTCGACTGGATCGATGAGCTCGGCGACGACACCCACATCCTGGCAGTGTGTCAGGCGGCGGTGCCGGTGCTGGCCGCGGTGACGTGGCTCGCCCAGGTCCGCCCCGCCTCGCAGCCGGCGTCGATGGCGCTGATGTCGGGGCCGATCTCGCCCGCGGCGGCGCACACCAGCGTCACCGAGCAGGCGCTGCAGCACCCGCTGAGCTGGTTCCGCCGCATGACGAGCGCCGTGCCGCTGCGCTACCGCGGTGCCGGCCGCCGGGTCTACCCCGGGTTCCTGCAGCTGGCGGCGTTCCTCGGACTGAACCCGGGGCGCCACCTCGACGCCCACTGGGAGCTGCTGTCGGCGCTCCGGGAGGAAGACCGAACCGCCGCCGACAAGATCACCGACTTCTACGACGAGTACTTCGCGGTGTGCGACATGACCGCGGAGTTCTACCTCTCGACGATCGAGCGCGTATTCCGGCGTCACGAGATCGCCACCGGCCGGATGATGTACGCCGGCGTCCACCTGGACCCGGGCGCGATCGATGCCACGGCGTTGATGACGATCGAGGGGGGACGCGACGACATCTGCGCACCCGGCCAGACCGCCGCGGCACACGAGCTGTGTTCGTCACTCCCCGAGCGGATGCGTGCCCACCACCTCGAGCCACAGGCCGGCCACTACGGCACGTTCTCGGGGACACGGTGGCGGAACGGGGTCGCCCCGGCGCTGCGTGCGTTCGTCCGCGCTCACGAGCGCACGGGGTCCCGGCGGCCGGTACGGGTGCCGGCGACAGGTGGTGCCCCCCCGCGACGGCGACGCGCCGCTCAGTCGTCCTCGATGGCGATGTAGCTGCGGTACACCGCGATCAACGCCTCCTGCTGCCCGGGGCTGAGTCGCGGGTCCGAACGGATCGCCCGCTCGGTGGACGGCTCGGATTCCTCCTCGTCCTCGTCGAGGAGGCCCGCCTGCGTCAGCAACGTCTCGGCCGACAGGTCGAGGGCCTCGGCCAACGACTTCAGCACCCGTACCGAGGGCTGGTGCAGCCCGCGTTCGATCTGACTCAGGTACGGGTTGGAGACCTGCGTGAGCCGGGAGAGCTCACGCAGGCTGAGGTTGGCGAGCTTACGCTGGCCCCGGATGTAGGCGCCCAACGCGGCCCGCTGCAGCTTCCACGGGTCGGACATGTCCATGATGGGTCCCAAGGGTAGGCCGCCGGGCGTGGTCACGCCCGGCGGCCGGAATGTTGCGGGTGTTGCGGGTGGTGCCCAGGTTCAGCTGATCGGTCAGCTGGCCTTCTTCGCGGTGGCGGCACCGGCGGCAGCGGCCTCACGGGCGTGACGCTGGGTGGCCTCGGCGACCGGCGCGACGGCGCCGACGAGGTTGGTCACGAACTCGCGCTGGGTCGCCAGCAGCTGCTCGGAGAAGTCGAAGATCTGCTCGGTGGTCTTCACCGGGTCCGGCAGGCTCTCGAGGTAGCTGCTGTAGTCGAAGCTCTGGGGGGTGGAGCCGGTGAACAGCCCGGCCCAGCTCTCGACGGCCTGCACGGTGGCCTGCTGGCTCTGCTTGATGACCTCGAGGGTCTGGTTGCGGATGGTGTCGGCGATCTGCGTCGTGTCGGTCATGCGTGACTCCTTCTACGTCGGGGCCGGGATCGGTGCCCGGTGCGTGTGCGTACTATACCAAGCAGATTCACCACACGTCAAGCACTGGGTCGTGCCCGACCGGCGCCGCTGACCCGGGAGTCCCATCACCCCGGGCGTGCGGTCACGCCGGACGACCGGCACGCCGCCGGTCACGCCGGGAGGCCAGGCGTGGCAACCACTCCCCGACCAGGGCGATCACGGTCGTGACGGCGAGGTTCCCGGTAGCGATCCCGGCGGTTGCGGCAACGAGCGCCACCCCCAGTGCACGGCCCCGCAGGTCGGCCACCAGCAGTGCGTGCCGGAGCCCGGCGTACGCGAGGAAGCCGGCCAAAGCCCACACCGGCAGGAGTCCGAAGATCACGAGGACCTGTTCGGAGAACGCGAGCCCGAGGACGATGAAGCCACCGCCGAGGAGGACGTTCATCGCCGCGGTGCGCGCACCCAGGCGCACGTGAGCAGTGAACCCACTGGAGCCGTGGCACATCGGCATCCCGCCCATCAGCGCCGATCCCACGTTCCCCAGTCCGCAGGACATCGCCACCGTCCCCGGACGCACACGGTCGGCGCCGGGGAACTCCTGCCGAGCCAGGTCGGCCATCCCGACCACCGCATTCCCGTAGGTCAGGGGGAGCTGGGGGATGACCAGGAGCACGAACGCCGCCGGCCACACCGTGACCGGCGGCACCGCGAACACCGGGCCGGAGACGGCGAGCGAGCCGAACTGCGGTTCGCCGGCGATCCAGGCCACGCCGACGCCGACGCCCACCACCACGACAGCCGCGGCGTACCGACGACGCCACACGGCCATGGCGACCAGCATCAGCGTGACCGTCGCCAGCAGGAGGTTCGCCCCGGCCGACGGCGGATCGACGAACAGCTCGGGAGGGTCGACCGCCAGGTCGTGGGCAGCGACGATGAGCAGCGTGCCCACGGCGAGCTGCAGGGCACGGATCACCGGGCGCGTGAACACCGAGGCGACCCGGTCGGCGAGCCCGGTCACGGTGAGCACCACGAGGATCACCCCGATGAGCAGGCCTGCCGCCCGTATCACCTCCGGTGCAAGCTGCTGGGCCACCGCGAGCGCCGTCAGCGCCTTCAACGGCTGAACCGGAAACGGGATCCGGAACCACAGCCCGGCGGCGAGGGACAGCGCCCCCGCCATCAGCAGGAGCGGTCCCGGGTCGAGGCCGTTGACGAGGATGAGCGCGGCGACGAGCGGGACGAAGATCCCCAGGTCGGCGACCGCGCCCGAGACGTCACCGGCCGAAGGCGCGCGCATGCGGCGACGTTAGCCGGCGCGGCCGCTGACTACTCGTGGACGTACCGGCCCGGGGCGTCGTCGAGCGGCGGGTGCTTCTCGCTCCCCATCGACGGCGGCGGCACCGAGGCACCGGAGCGCGACGAGATCCACTGCGCCCACGGCTCCCACCAGCTGCCTTCGTGACGATCGGCCAGCGCAGCCCACTCGTCGGGGTGGGCCGGGTACTCGTCGGCCAGGAAGTAGTGGGCCTTCGGGCTCGGCGGGTTCACGATCCCGGCGATGTGGCCCGAGGAGGTCAGCAGGAAGTCCACGTCGCCGCCGAGCATCTGCGTCCCGGCGTACGAACCCTTCCACGGCACGATGTGGTCATTGACGGCGGCGACCATGAACGTGTCGTTCTTGACGTTCTCGAGCCGGATCGGCTGGCCGCCGAGCTCGAGGCCACCGTGCACCAGCAGGTTCTCCATGTAGAAGGAGCGCAGATAGAAGGAGTGCATGTCGGCCGGCATCCGCGTGCTGTCGGAGTTCCACGCCAGGATGTCGAACGCCGGCGGGTCCTCTCCCAGGAGCCAGTTGTTCACCACGTAGTTGAAGATCAGGTCGTTCGCCCGCAGAATGTCGAAGGTCCCGCGCATCTCGGAGCCCTCGAGGTAGCCGCGCTCGGCCATCTTCTCCTCGAGGCGCTGCACGGTCTCCTCGTCGGTGAACGCCCCGAGCTGACCCGGCTCGCTGTAGTCCAGCAGGGTGTTCATCAGCGTCAGGCTCCCGATGCGGTCGTCGCCCTCGGCCTGCAGGTAGGCGGCCAGCACGGCTGTCATCAACCCGCCCAGGCACACCCCGGCGACGTTGACCTTCTCCGCGCCGGTGATCTCGGTGATGACGTCGATCGCGGTGCGCGGACCGTTGATGAGGTAGTCCTCGAGGCTGGTGTCGCGCATCTCCGTACCGGGGTTGCGGTAGCTGATGGCGAACACGGTCTGGCCGTGCTCGATCGCCCACTCGGCGAAGCTGCGATTCGGCGAGAGGTCCATGATGTAGTACTTGTTGATCCACGGCGGGCTCAGCAGCAACGGGACCTCGCGGACCGCCTCGGTACGCGGCTCGTACTGCAGGATCTCCATCAGGTCGTTGCGGAACACGACCTTGCCGGGGGTGACGGCCAGGTCCTCACCGACGGTGAAGGCGTCCTCGTCGATCTGGCGGGGCATCCCCTTGTTGTGCAGCACGTCGTCCATCGCGTTGCGGGCGCCGCGGAACACGCTGAGCCCACCGGTGTCGAAGGCCCGCTTGATCGCGGTGGGGTTGGTGAGGAAGAAGTTCGTCGGTGCCATCGCGTCGACGATCAGCTGCGCGTACATCTGCGCCTTCTCGTCGCTGATCGGGTCGGTCTCCCCGAGTGCGACGAGGTCGGTGAAGGTGTGCCCGAGGATCCCGTAGGCCTGCTTCACCCCGTAGAACAGGAAGTTGTTCTCCCAGGCGGGGTCCTTGAACCGCCGGTCGACCTCCCGGTCGGCCGGTCCCTCGACCTCGGCGCCGAGCGCCCGCGCCGCCATCGCCGCCGTCGCCCACCCGGCCTCGACCATCGCCTGCAGGGCGATCAGGCCCACCGCGGCCGGGTTCGCGCTGGCGGCCCGCAGCGAGCGCAGCAACGACCGGTTCAGCAGGGCCGAATCGAGCTCAGGGAACAGGCTGGCTTCGGGGCCCAGTTGCTCGGCAGCCTGATCGGCGATATCGCGGTTGGCGTCGTCGTTCATCGCGGGCCTCCGTCTCCGTCGTCGTCGATCGCTCCCAAGCCGGTGACGGCGGCACCGAGGAAGGTGAGGTCGCCGTGCGGCCGCGCGCGGTGGTCGGTGCGGGCGGCCACCGGAGCTGCGGTGAGCCGTACCGGCACCTGCGTGGGTTCCGTCGATGCGGTCGTGATCGTTGCTCCCTCTCCCACGATCACGGTAACAGGCCCCACCAGCGGTCGGAAGGGGGCATCCGGTGCGGCCGGCGCCCCACTCCCGACCGTGCCGGGCAAATGGTCACGATCCGTGTTCCACGTCGATGTAGACGCGCTGTGGATCGCTCAGCCGGTCGACGGAGAACCCGTTGATCCCGGTCGTCCCGATGAAGATCTGCTGACGACCCTCGAAGACGCTGCGGTTGACGATCTCGACGATCCCGTCGCCGTCGACGGAGATGCGCTCGTCGTCCCAGAGATCCTCGTCGAGATCCGGTGGGAGGGCCATCCCGGTCAACGTCACCTCGAGGACGGCGTCGCCGTCCACCTCGACCGACTCGCCCGAGCCGTGCGCGACGGGGCCGTCGATGTAGCGGACGGTCCAACCGGCCAACGCGTCGTCACCGGCCAGGGTGAACGTCACCCGGTCGACATCGTCGTGGGCGCCGGTGTCGACGTCGGTGATCCCGAGCGTCGAGGGTGCGGTCGCCGGGGAGAACGCGACCGGTTCGAGGTAGCCCTCGAACACGAAGAAGTCCAGCGAGCGCGCGATCATCGTGGCCATCTGGGCCCGGGTCGTCGAGGCCTGCGGCCCGTAGGTCGTCCGGGTCTCTCCCTGCACGATCCCGGCCTGGGTGAGCTTCTCGATGTTGGCCTGGTGCGTGCCGGAGACGTCCTGGAACGGCTCGCCCTCGGCCTGCATCAACTCATCGTCGATCGCCGCCTCGATGGCCTGGGCGATGAAGGTGGCCATCTGCGCACGGTCGATCGTCACTGCCGGTCGGAACGTGCCGTCGCCGTGACCCGAGATGATCCCGGCCTGCTGCAGGCGGTCGATGTTGGCCTGGTGCGCGGTGCTGATCTCGCCCGCGTCCGTGAAGTCGGGGCCGTCGTCGGCGGCGGGAAGTGCGTACACCTCGTTGGGGAGCTGGTCGAGCATCACCGCGATGAACGAGGCCATCTGCTCCCGGTTGACGTCGACACCGGGGGAGTAGACGTGCTCACCGTCGGTGAACTGGCCCTGGACGACGCCGTAGGCCCACAGGCAGTTGATCGCGGTGGCGTGGGTGTGCGTGGCATCGACATCGGCGAACTCGTCGGCCTCCTGGGCGCTCGCCTCGCAGGCGTCGTCGATGCCGCGGTCGAAGGGCAGGGCCGCAGCCGCGGCACCGACCTGCCCCGCCGCGAGCGCGGTCGCCGCCCCGATCGCGACGACGGCTCCGCGGGTGTGCTTGACGCGCGTCGAAGTCGTCCGCGTGGACATGGTTCCTCCCTGCGTCGAGTGAGTGCGCACCCGTGAGGAGGAACGGGCCCCCGGTGTCGCCACCGGACGGCGTCTCTTCACGGGCTCACGGGCGGCACACGGATGGTCACCTCCCAGGGTGCGGGATGTCCCGCGGAGACGAAAGGCCAGGGCCCCATCGGACGATCGACGTACGAGCGTCCAGGGCGGGCGCGATGCCCGCAGCTTGCGGTGGCCCGGGCGGCAAACGTCGTCGTCGAGCTGCGTGTCGTGGCAGACTCGCCTCACGGTCGCGGGGCCGGAGGAAGCGATCCGGCGTGGCAACGGCCGTGCCCGTCGCGCGGTGCCGTGATCGCATCGGGGGCCACATGGGGGAGGCCACGTGGACGAGGACGAGACCGCACTGTCGCGCCTTGCGCAGATCTCCCGGCGTCTGGCGGAAGAGGACGACCTCGACGGTCTCCTCCAGCGGATCGTGGACCTAGCAGCCGCGGAGATCGACGGCTGTGATGGCGTGAGCATGATGCTCATCGGCCGGGGAGGCAGGATGTCGACGCCCGCGTTCTCCTCGATCACGGCGCGCGACAGCGACCTCGCCCAGTACGCGACCGATGAAGGCCCCTGCCTGGAAGCGATCCGTGAGCACGAGACCGTCGTCATCGACGACCTGCAGACCGAGGAGCGCTGGCCCGACTACCGGCAGCGGGCGCTCGAACTGGGCGTGCGCTCGATGCTGGGTGTTCGGTTGTTCGTGACCGGGGACACCTTCGGTGCGCTGACCTTCTATTCCCGGCGACCGCACACGTTCGATCGTCGCGCACAGCTCTACGGCCAGGTGTTCGCGTCGCATGCGGCGATCGCGCTCAAGGCGGCGATCACCGAAGCCGGACTCGAGCGGGCGCTCATCAGCCGTGACCTCATCGGCCAGGCCAAGGGGATCCTCATGGTGCGGCACGGGCTCACCGCCCGGGGCGCCTTCGAACGGCTCAGTCAGCTCTCACAGGAACGCA
>SLDB01000125.1 GCA_007125475.1 Nitriliruptoraceae bacterium
ACACGCCCATCGAGGAGACGATGGAGGCGCTCAACGACCTGGTGCGCTCGGGCAAGGTTCGCTACATCGGGGCGTCGTCGATGTACGCCTGGCAGTTCGCGAAGGCCCAGCACGCGGCCGAGCGCCACGGCTGGACGAAGTTCGTCACGATGCAGAACCACTACAACCTGCTCTACCGCGAGGAGGAGCGGGAGATGATCCCGTTCTGCCGCGACGGCGGCGTCGGGTTGCTGCCGTGGTCGCCGCTGGCCCGAGGGCGCCTGACGCGCCCCTCCGAGGAGGCGTCGTCGACGACGCGGGCCCAGTCCGACCACATGATCAAGACCTATGAGGAGTCAGACACCGCGATCGTCGACGTCGTCGGAAGGATCGCCGAGGACCGCGGGGTGTCCCGTGCACAGGTGGCCCTGGCCTGGGTCCTGTCACGTCCGGGGGTGACGGCACCGATCGTGGGAGCCACGAAGCTGCGCCACCTCGAGGATGCCCTCGCGGCCCCGGAGATCGACCTCACCGACGACGAGGTCGAGGCCCTCGAGGCTCCGTACCACCCACGGCCGGTGGCCGGGCCGCGCTGAACCGCCGGGGATCGCCGGGGGTACCGTCGGGCGTCACGCGGCCGCGCACCGTTCGGCCGCGGCGCCGACCTCCTGGAGCCCTCATGTCCGCCGCCTCCGTTGCCGACGTCCACCTCCTGGCCATCTCCGGGAGCCTGCGGCGTGGGTCGGTGAACACCGCGTTGCTGCGTGCGGCGCGGGAGCTCGCCGGTGACGGTGTCGAGGTCACGCGGTACCCACTCGATGATGTGCCGATGTTCGATGCCGACGTCGAGGCTGCGGGCCTGCCGGCCGAGGTCGCCGCGCTGCGTGCCGCCGCCGCGGACGCCGACGGGTTGCTGCTGGCGAGCCCGGAGTACAACTGGTCCGTCTCCGGGGTCCTCAAGAACGCCATCGACTGGTTGTCCCGACCCCCCGAGCCGCCGATCAACGGCAAGCCGACCGCGCTGCTCAGCGGGGCCGGAGGTGGTGGGGGGAAGCGCTCGCAGCAGCACCTCCGCGATGTCCTCGGCCACAACGAGGTGGACGTCCTCGAGCGGTCGGTGCAGATCGCCGGGGCCGGTGACCACGTCGACGACGGCCGCCTCGTCACGGACGAACACCGGGAGGAGGTCGGCCGGTTGGTGGCCGAACTCGCCGCACGGGTCCGTGAGCGTCGAGGTTGAACACCGTGCACCGGTCGCGGTGACGGTCCCGGGCCGGGGTCACCGTCCCGAGGGGCCGTGTCCGGTGATCGCCTGAGGTGACGCTGGCCGCGACAGGGGAGGGAAGAGCCGCCCGCGCTCGGCCCACACCGTCAGCGCCGCGGCGACGACGCCGGCGGCCAGGAAGCCGATCGCCAGCGGGGTCACGGTGCCGTCGAACGCACGGCTGGTCAGCGAGGCCAGCAGCGCCCCGAACGCGATCTGAATCGCCCCGATCACCGCCGCTGCGGTGCCCGCGACCCGTCCCATCGCCTCCATCGCGATGGTGTTGAGGTTCGGGATCAACAGCGCGTGGCACGCCAGCAGGCACGCACCGAGCGCCATGAACGCCCACAGCGGCGGTACGCCGAGGGTGGCCAGCGAGGTCGCCAGCAACGCGGAGGCGACCACGAGGTAGACCACCAGCACGGTGTGCGCGAGTCGTCGCGTGCCCACGCGGCGCACGATCCGGGCGTTGAGGAGCATCGCGCTCCCCATCACGGCGGCGAGCCCGCCGAACAGCACGGGGAACCGCTGCGCCGCCCCGAACACGTCGCCGAAGATGAGCTCGGCGGTGCCCAGGTACGCCACGAACCCGCCGTACAGCGCGGTGAGCGCGAGCGTCATCCCGACGGTGACGCGGTCGGCGACGACGACGCGCACCGCTTCGGTGAGCTCCCGCACGGTGAGTTCACGACGGTGCTCGTCGGCGAGGGTCTCCGGCAGCCGCCGCCCCCACACCGCCACGGCAGCGGTCGCGACCAGCACCGAGGCGAACAGCCAACGCCACGACATCACGGTGGTCGCGGCGGCTCCGATCGTCGGGGCGATCACGGGCACGACGATGAACACGGCCATGATCAGGCTCATCGCCCGGGACATGCGTTCGCCCGAGTAGGTGTCACGAACCACGGCGAGGGTGACGGTCCGGGGGCCGGCGGCGCCGAACCCCCACACGAACCGGGCGACGAGGAGCCACGCCAGCGACGGGGCGAGCGCCGAGGCCAGCGCCCCCGCGGCGTACACCGCGTACCCCGCGGCGAGCATCGGGCGTCGCCCGACACGATCGGAGACGGGGCCGTACACGACCGTGCCGATCGCCAGGCCGATGAAGTACGTCGTCACGAGCCCGGCGAGCGCGGTGGAGCCGGCGGAAAGCCCCAGGTCGGTGCGGATCTCGGCGAACGCCGGGAGCATCAGGTCGATGCCGAGTGCTGCGAGCGCCATCGACATGGCCAGGAACGCCGTGAACTCGATCGGGCCGAGACGGCGGATGCGGTGCCGGGACGGTGCGGACATGCCCCGAACCGTACGCCGTCACGCGTTCGCCGCACGCCGAGTTCGCACATCGCTCACCGTGGTGTTCACGGAACCCGACTCACCCGCTCGCTGGTGAACGGCCTCCGGCGACCGGCGACCTCAGCGTCCGTTCGTCGTCGCCTCGAGCCGGGCCAGCTCCACCTCGAGGGCCCGTTGCCGTCGGTGGAGGCTGTCACGCAGCCCCGCGCCGTGATGGGGTGGAGCATCGAGGAGGTGGCGGCGCACCTCGGCGAGTTCGGCGCGGACCACGCCGGCGGTCCGGTGCGGTTCGGGGCGTCGGCGATCGTGGGTGGGCACCGACCCAGCATGCCGGCCGCCGCGGCTCACCGCGAACCGGCCGCGGCCCCGACCGCGAATCGCAGGGGATCCACCCCCAGGTGCACCGCGTCCGCCATCCGCTGTACGGCGTTCGCGTCGGTGAGCTCGACGCCCGGGGTCGCCGCGTCGCGACGCCGTACCAGCCGGGGATCGGCGTACCCCAGGCGGATCACGATCCCGTGTGGTGCCCCCGACAGCGAGAGTCGCAGCACCGCCGCCGAGAGCGCGGCTTCGGGGTCGTCGATCATCGCCGCGACCGTCACCGCGGTGTCGCCGCTGATGACGAGGTCACCGGAGACGTGGGCCGGTCGTCCGCCGGCGATGAGGATCGCCCGGACGACGTCGGAGGGGTCATCGGGGTCGGTGATCAGCCTGCGGATCCGCCCGTCGAGTTGGTAGCGATCCGCGAACCGACGTGGACCGACCGCGGCATGCGTCACCTGGTGGTGCAACTCGGGGAGGCGGTCGGCCGCGTCGTGACCGACCGGGGTCGGGACGTGCCGGTGGGGACGGTGCGGTTCGTGCAGCGCCTCGGGGAGCTCGATGACCCGGTGGGCCGCTTCGTGCCGGTGCAGCTCCACCAGGTGCCGGCCCGTCCGGTCGAGCACGGTGATGCTCGAGGGCCCCTCCGGGTCGGCGGCGAGTGCCCGGCGCCCGGCGTCGAGGGCGAGTCGTTGGACGGCCGGCTCGCGTGGATCGTCGACGGTGACGTCGAGGACCACGCGATCGTCCCCGACCCGGGGCGCCGGCGGCGTCACACCGTGCGCTGATCGCTTGCTGAGCCAGAAGACGATCGCGACGAGCACGACCAGGCCGACGAGGACCGCACCGATGGTCAGCATCATGATCACCCGCCCTCGCGTGCACGACCCCTCACCGGCCACTGTGCCCCTTCCGGGGTGGTCCCGCCATCGTGGTCGGCGGGTGCGCACCACCGTGCGGAGCCAGCGCGCACCATCGTGCGGAACCGGCGCCCATCGGCGGTGACGGTGATGGCACGGTCAGGGGTGCAGGGGAGTACCGTGGGGTGATGCCGATCCTCGCCAGCCGCCCCGCCCACCGCACCGCCGGCCGTGTGGCTCGCGCCCGCCTGCGCTGACATGGCGGTCCTCGTCGACGCCGCGATCTGGCCCTTCGACGGTCGCCGTTGGGCGCACCTCGTGAGTGATTCCTCCTACGAGGAGCTGCACGAGTTCGCCGCGTCACTCGGGATCCCCCGACGGGTGTTCCAGGGAGACCATTACGACGTGCCGGCGGCGCTGCGCGCCGAGGCGGTGCGCCTGGGCGCGCAGGCGGTCACCGCGGAGCAGCTCGTCCGCCGCCTGCGTGCCGCCGGCCTCCGGAGGCGCTCACGCGTCGGGTCGCTGCCCGGCGAGGTGCCCCCGGTCGAGCCGTCCAGCAGGTGAGACGGACCCGGTGACCGGCGCCGGTACCGTTCCACGGCCCGGCCCGAGGGGAGCGCGTGCGCTCGATCACCGAGATGCAGCAGCAGCTGGGTCGCGGGGCGTTCGTCACCACCGTGTTCGGCGGCGTCGTGCTCACCCTCCTGATCGTCACCGCGTGTCGACGCGCCGGGGCGGACGCCGCAGGGCGTGCCGTGGCCGGGCTCGCGCTGCTGGGTGCGGTCGTCGGTGTGCTCAGCCTCACCCTCCTCGGTGGTGATCCCGACGCCGACCCCCAGCTGTTCCTCGACCCGCTCCAGGGTGCCTGGGGCTGGTCCGGTATCGCCTGGCGCCCCGTGATGGACAACGTGATCCTGTTCGTGCCGATCGGGGCGTTCGCCGCCGCGATGGTCCCCCGGCGTGGGGTGCTGACGGTGTGGTGGTCGTGCGTGGCGTTCTCCGTGTTGATCGAGGCGTTCCAGTACCTGGTGCCCACCGGCCGGGTCGCGAACACCGCCGACGTCCTGGCCAACGCCGTCGGGGCGTTGATCGGCGTGCTGATGGCCTGGATCCTCGGTGTCGGGGGTCGTCCCCGCCCCGGCGGGGACCTCAGATCCAGCGACCCGGGTTGAGGATCCCGTCGGGGTCGAACGTCGCCTTGATGCGCCGCTGCAACGCGAGGTTCGCGGCGCCGACTTCGCGTTCGAGGAACGGTGCCTTGATCCTCCCCACCCCGTGCTCTCCGGTGATCACCCCGCCGAGCTGGAGGGAAGCGTCCACGATGTCGTCGAACGCCTTCAGCGCCCGGTGCCGGGCGTCGTCGTCGCCGCGCGGCGCCAGCAGCGTCGGGTGCATGTTGCCGTCACCGGCGTGCCCGAAGGTGTAGATGGACACGTCGTGCCGTTCGGCGGCGTCCTGGACGCGCCCGATGAGGTCGGGGATGCGGGAGCGGGGGACGCAGACGTCGTCCCAGATCGCCTCCCCGAGGGCCTCGACCGTCGGTCCGGCCAGGCGCCGGGCCTGGAGCAGCGCGTCCGCCTCCACGGGGTCCTCGGTGAAGGTGCTGTACGTCGCGCCGGCCCGGTCGCACAACCCGGCGGCACGCTCGACGTCGGTGCGGCGCAGCGGCTCCGGCGCGTCGGACTGCGCCAGCAGCAGCGCGGCCGCCGAGCGGTCGAGCCCCATCCGGGTGTGGTCGTCGACGGCGCACACCGTGGCCTGGTCCATGATCTCCAGCAGCGACATCGTCACCCCCGAGGCGGTGATCGCGGCGACCGCGCGTCCGGCCGCGTCGAGGGTCGGGAAGAACGACACCATCGTCGCGGTGCCCTCGGGGACGGGCCGGAGCCGCAGCGTCGCCTTCGTCACGATCCCCAGCGTCCCCTCGGAGCCGACCAGCAGCCCGGTGAGGTCGAACCCCGCGACACCCTTGACGGTGTCGTGTCCGGTCTCCAGGACGGTCCCGTCCGCGAGGACGACCTCCAGGCGGCGCACGTAGTCCCGGGTCACGCCGTACTTCACACAGCACAGACCGCCGGCGTTCGTCGCGATGTTCCCGCCGATCGAGCAGAACGCCTTGCTCGCGGGGTCCGGGGGGTAGAACAGACCGTGCGGCGCGGTCGCCTCGGAGATCTCGGCGTTCAGCACCCCGGGTTCGACGGTGACCAACTCGTCGACCGGGTCGATCGCGACCACGTCGTTCATCCGCTCCAGGGACAGGGTGAGCGCGCCGTCGATCCCCTGCGAACCGGCGCACAGGCTCGATCCGGCCCCACGGGGCACGATCGGGACCCGGTGCGCGGCGGCTGTCCGCACGACACCGGCGACCTCGGCGGTGGTCGTCGGCAGGGCCACCGCCAACGGCGCCCCCGGCTGAACCCACGTGGTGCGGTCGTGGGCGTACGATTCCACGATGTCCGGGTCGGTGACGAGCACCCCGTCACCGAGTGCGGACGCCACCGCATCGAGGAACGACAACACTGGCCTCCCGGTCGGTGCCGTGTGCCGAGCCTACGTCGGGGCCGGCGGTACCGCCCACCACGCCCCGGTGGAGGGCGTCACCCGTCAGGGCGTGCGACGGCCGTGACCGGCGGTCCGCCCCGGGTCGCGGTAGGTTTCCGCGACCCGGGTAGAGGAGGAGGGCGAGATGGTGACCAGCACCGAGTCGGCGGCGTCGACGGCGCCGTTCGGCACCGTCGCGGCCCCCGCCCTGGTCGCCGTCGACGTGGTGGACGGCGTGTTCGGCCAGCCACGGGTCGAACCCCTCGCCGAGCTCGCGCTGCACCCCTTCGCCCACGCACTGCACTACGGCTCGTCCTGCTTCGAGGGGCTGAAGGCGCACAGCGGGTCGGACGGCGTGCTGCGCCTGTTCCGCGCCGACCGCCACGTCGAGCGGATGCAGCGCACCGCCGAGCTGCTCCTCCTCCCGGTCCCGCCGAGCGGGCTGTTGGCCGACGCGATCCGGACCACCGCCGCCGAGAACCTCGAGGTCGCCCCGCCGGCCCCGGGCGCGTTGTACCTGCGTCCGTTGCTCCTCGGAACGGACCCGAACATCGGGGCGGCCGCGGCACCGTCGCGCGACGCCCTGTTGCTGGTGCTGGCCTCCCCGGTCGGGGACTACTTCGCCGGTGGCGGGCGACCGCTGCGGCTGCTGGTCGAGACGCAGCTGCCCCGGACCACCCCGCAGTTCGGGGAGGCGAAGGCCGGTGCGAACTACGTCATGGCGCTCGGCGTCACGCGTCGCGCGCAACGTCAGCACGGTGCCGACCAGGTCCTGTTCGCCCCGGGCGGCGACGTGCAGGAGACCGGGGCGGCGAACTTCCTCCTCCTCGACGACGAGCGGGTGATCACCCGTTCGCTGGACTCATCGTTCCTCCACGGGGTGACGCGCGACTCACTCCTCGTCCTCGCCCGTGACCTGGGCTACCACGTCGAGGAGCGCGACATCACCGTCGACGAGCTGCGTGCCTGGCGTGGCGAGGCGGCGTTGGCGGGGACCGCCGCGGTCCTGGCGGGGGTCGGCACCCTCATCATCGACGGCGACGACGTCGTCGTCGGTGACGGCCGTATCGGGCCGAACACGACCCGCTTGCGTGAGGCCCTGCTGGCGATCCAGCGCGGCGCCGCCCCCGACCCGCACGGTTGGACGAGCCCGGTCCCCCCGCCGGTGCGGTGACCGCCGGTCGGTGCCCGAGCTCCGACCGCCGATGAGCCGGGACCGTTCACCGGCCCGACCGTCGACGACGTCTCCGGAGGTGTGAGCGTGTCCCCGACGAGGCTGCGCGTGCGTTTCTACGAACTCGACCCGTACGGTCACGTCAACCATGGCGTCTACCTCAACTACTTCGAGGTGGCCCGGATCGATGTCCTCGACGAGATCGGGTACGGGTTGGGCGCGCTCCGCGAGCTGGGCTACCACCTGCTCGTGGTCGAGTCACACCTGAGGTTCCACCGCCCGGCGCTCGCCGGTGACGAGTTGACGGTCCACACCCGCATCGGTGAGTTGCGCCGGGCGTCGGCGACCTGGGAGCAACACCTCCGGCGCGGTGACGCGTTGATCGCCGAGAACACCATCCGGTCGGCGATCACCGACCTCGCCGGCCGACCGACACGACCGCCCGCGGGCCTGGCGGCGGCGCTGCGACGCCTCGTCGACGACGTCGGGGAGCGCCGCGGGGCGTGAGCGTCGGCGTCGACGAGGCGTCGTCGACGGTCCGGGGCACCCCACCGCACCTCCGCCGCACGCCCGAGTAGGGTCGTGACGACGTCGATGAAGGAGTGGGCGGTGCGCATCGAGGGATCCGTGGTCGTCGTGACGGGTGCGGCGCACGGGATCGGGGAGGCGATCGCCCACGCGGTGGCGCGTCAGGGAGCCGCGGCCGTGGCCGTCATCGACCTCGACGGGCCGGGCGCCGAGGCCGTCGCCCGTGCGGTGGGTGAGACGGGGGTGGCAACGGCTGCCCGGCAGGTCGATGTCACCGCGAGCGCGGCGTACGCCGACGTCCTCACCG
>SLDB01000270.1 GCA_007125475.1 Nitriliruptoraceae bacterium
ACCACCTCAGTTCAGTTGGTGAGCACGACCTTGCCGAACAGATCGCCGTCCAGCATCCGCTCGAACCCCGCTCGGCCCTCGGACATCGGCAGGACGTCGTCGATCACCGGTCGAACGCCGGTGGCATCGAGCATGCGCAGCAGACGTTGGAGCTCGTGACGGGTCCCCATCGTGGACCCGACGACCCGCAGCTGCTTGAAGAACACCCGGGCGAGGTCCGCCGGGGGGTTCAGCCCGGAGGTGCCGCCGGCGACCACGATCACGCCACCGGACTCGAGCGACTTCAGTGAGTGGGACCAGGTCGCCTCCCCGACCGTCTCCATCACGGCGTCGACCCGGCCCGGGAGGCGTTCGCCGGACACCACGCCCACGTGGGCCCCGAGCTGCAGCGCACGTTCGAGCTTCTCCTCGCTGCGACTGGTCACCGAGACATGCAGCCCGGCGGCACGGGCCAGCAGGATCGCGGCGGTCGCGACACCCCCACCGGCACCCTGGATGAGGACGCGCTGGCCGGGACGCAGCTCGCCGCGGGTGAACAGCATGCGGTACGCCGTCAACCACGCCGTCGAGAGGCTCCCGGCCTCCTCGAAGCTGAGGCTGGCGGGCTTGTCGACGAGGTTCCGGGCGGGCACGGCGACCCGTTCGGCGAACGTGCCGTCGTAGACCTCCGAGAGGATGGAACGATTCCCCATCGTCTCGTCCGCCTCGTCCGGGTCGCCGATCACCGTGTGCACGACGACCTCACGGCCGTCGGCGGTGACACCGGCCGCGTCACAACCGAGGACGATCGGGAACCGGTCGGGGGCGATCCCGACCCCGCGCAACGTCCAGATGTCGTGGTGGTTGAGCCCGGCGGCGCGGACCTCGACGACCTCCCAGCCGTCCGGCGGATCCGGTTCGGGGTGATCCCCGAACGCGAGCCCGGCGAGCGGGTCCTGCGGGTCTCCGGCGGTGGCAGTGATCGCGAACACACGGGCTCCTTCATCGCAACGGCGCCGGCGACCCGGGCCCCCGTCAGAGGCGGTTGCCGCGGCATCGACGGCTCACAGCACGCTATCCGAGCACTTCGCGCCCCGGGAATCGGCGGCTGGACGTGGGGTTCAGAACGCCACGTCAGCCGGGTCCCCGGCCGGCTGCAGCAGGGCGTCGCACCACCCGGCGAGCTCGGCGGCGGCGACCGGATCCACCAGGTGCAGCAGGGCCTGGACCTCGTCGTGACCGGTGAGGTCGCGGCTGCGCACGGCGACGATGCGAGAGGCGTCGACCCCGAGGGCCGACGCCCAGCGGTGCCTGGCGAGGTCCCCGGCGGCCCGCCGACCGAGGCGGAGGACCACACGGACCGCGGTGGGATCGACCTGGGCTTCGTGCGTCAGGAACGCCATCAGCCGTGCACCGAGCTGCGGTGAGCTCGCACGCAGCGTGACGGCATGAGGATCCGCGTGGAGCACACCCGCGGCCAGACCGACCCCGGCGGCGAACGCCGGGTCCTCGGCGAGGCGGTGACGCCCGTGACGTGCCGCGTCGGCCCGGGCCAGGGCGTACGACGTCACCGCGTCCCCGTCGGTGGCCGCCTGATCCGCCGGGACCGCCACATCGACGCCCCCGACCCAGGCGCGGACCACGAGGTCATCGACGCCCAGGCGCCGGGCGACCTCCCGCGTGGACACCCCGCCTCGGTGCAGCGCCCGGGCCCGGGCGGGGCGGGTGTCGGTGGCATCGTCGGGATCGAGGTCGGGGTCGGACTCGACCGGCGGCGGGACGACGGCGAGTGCCGGGAGCGTGTCCGGTGCGACTTCGCGTCGGGCCGCCGCGGTCAACTGGTAGGTGATCGGCTCGTCGACGTCACCGGCGGGGTCGTCGAACGGCAGCGACTGCTGCCCGGCCGGGTCACGCCGTGGTCCGGCCGCGCCACCGGGAGACCGGTCGCGAGAAGGCGTCAGGGGCGGTTCGTTCTCCATGACGCGAACGTACGCGGGGGGTGTGACAGCCGTGGCCCACGAGGGGCGGGCGGGTGTGGACCCCACCGGCCCCGCTCACCGACTCACCGTTCGAGGTAGCCCTCGAGGACGCGCGCGTACGCCGGATGGCGGAGGCGCGAGAGCGCCTTCGCCTCGATCTGACGGATCCGCTCCCGGGTGAGACCGAGCTCGAAACCCACCTGTTCGAGGGTGCAGGGTTCGCCCCCGACGAGACCGAACCGACGCTCGATCACCTTCCGTTCGCGTTCGTTCAACGCCTCCATCACCACCGCCACGTGCCGCCGCAACAGCATGCGGGATGCCGCCTCGAGCGGGACGACCGCCTCCTCGTCCTCGATGAGCTCGCTGAGCACCCCGTCGCCGTCCTCGCCGACGGGGGCGTCCAGGGAGGCCGGGTCACCCCCGAGTTGCCGGAGTTCCTCGAGGCGCTCCACGGGGATCTCGACCGCGGCGCTGACTTCGCTGAGCGAGGGCTCCCGCCCGAGCTCCTGCAGCAGCAACCGCTCGGTACGCCGGATCCGGTTCATCGTCTCGACGAGGTGCACGGGGATGCGGATCGTCCGGGCCTGGTCGGCGATCGACCGGCTGATCATCTGACGGATCCACCACGTGGCGTACGTCGAGAACTTGTAGCCGCGCGTGTAGTCGAACTTCTCCACCGCACGGATCAGCCCGAGGTTTCCCTCCTGGATGAGGTCGGAGAACAACAACCCCCGGCCCAGGTAGCGCTTCGCGATCGAGACGACCAGCCGGAGGTTGGCCTCGGTCAGTGCCTGCCGCGCCTCGCGGCCGACCCGTTCGATCCGGCGGAGCCGGGCGCGCCGCAGGGCGGAGAGCTCGACGGGGGAGTCCAGCACCACCGCCGCCTCGACCCCGGCCTCGACCCGTTTGGCGAGGTCGACCTCCTCCTGCGCCGACAGGAGGTCGACCTGACCGATCTCGTTGAGGTAGAGGCGGACGGTGTCGACACCGGCGGGGACGGCCTCTGCCTGGGCCCCCGACGCCGACGTCCCACGACGCTTCGCCGGCGGCTCGGAACCGACCGGCGGCGCAGCCGGCAGCGGTGGCGGCGGATCCACGCCGTCGCCGTGGCCGGTGAGCCACACGACCGTGCCGGCGTCATCCTCGTCGACGGTGACCACCGGGTCATCGAACGCCGCGACGGTCCCTCCCTGTCCCCGGGTGGGCCCACGCTGCGGCGTCATCTCGACCACCTCCCCACGTGGCGAACGCCACGGCCCGGCGTCTCCGCCGACACCTCCGATGCTACGACGCCGCCCGGGACCTCGTCCCGAGTCTTTGCCCCCTGCGACGGCACGCGCACCCGCCGCACACCACAACGGCGGGGTTGCGCATCTCACTCGGTGGCGAGGGTGAGCTCCCGCCGTCGACGTTCGAGCTCACCGAGGCGGCGCTGCAACTCGAGGACCTCGTCGCGGTCGGTGCTGTGATTGAGCCGGGAGAGGCGCTGGATGAGGTCTCGCGCCCGTCCACGGACACGCTCGGCCACCAGATGCCGGACACGGTCACCGACCACGTCAGGGGCAACGGACGGGTCGGCGACCTCCGGGTCGTCCTCCAGGGCCAGTTCGCGGAGGGTGGTGCGTACCGGCTCGTCCTCGGCGTGCTCGAGCATCGCTTCCAGAGGCACCCCGGCCCCGCCCGCCGCGTGCACCGCCCGCAGCACCGCCCGCGCCCGGGGGTGGGTGAAGTCCTCCTCGGAGAGCTCGAACCACTCCTCGGGGAGGTACTCGGGCGTCTGGACCGCCGCCCGGAGCACGGCACGCTCCATTCGGGCGTGCTGCGCCGTCGCCGGGGTCCGGTCCCCGCCACCACGGGCCCCACCGGCGGGGGACGTCGCGGCGATCCCCTCGTGGGCGTCGAGGTCGACCCCCGCGCGACCGGCGGTCCGCACGACGAAGTCGTAGGCCACGCCGATCCCGGCGGCGACCTCGCGCTTCGCCCACGCGCGGCGGAGGTCCGGATCGGGTTCCCGACGGAGGACGTCCACGGCGTCACGCAACGCCGTGGCGCGACCCTGTTCGGTGTCCAGGTCGGCCCGGGCCAGGTGGTGACGGATCACGAACGGCACGATCGGGACGGCGGCGTCGACCGCGGCGCGCAGCCCGTCGGCGCCGAGCGCGGCGACCAGGTCCGCCGGGTCACTGCCCCCGTCCAGCGCGAGGACGCGCAGCTCGACGTCGACCCCGCTGCCCTCCTGCTGCAACGTCCGCAGGGCGTCCCAGGCGCGTTCGGCGGCCCGCAGCCCGGCCTCGTCCCCGTCGAACGCGAGTACCACCCGTCGTACGTAGCGGGCGACGATCCGCAGGTGCTCGACCCCGACCGCCGTCCCGCACGTGGCCACGGCGTTGCCGAACCCCGCCTGGTGCAACGCCATCACGTCCGTGTAGCCCTCGCACACGAGCACGCTCTCGGCACGGACGATCTCCGGCCGAGCCTGACGGATCCCGTAGAGCACCTGCGTCTTCTTGTACAGCGGGGTCTCGGCCGAGTTGAGGTACTTGGGGGGGTCGAAACCGCCGTAGTCGATCGTCGGGAGCACGCGGCCACCGAACCCGATCACGTCACCACCCGGGTCGTGGATGGGGAAGATCAGCCGGCCCCGGAAGCGGTCGCGCAGCCCACCACGATCGTTCCGCGCCGCGATCCCGGTGGTCACCAGGTCCTCTGCCGGGAGGCCCTGCGCGGTGAGCTGACGGGAGATCTCGTCCCACCGGTTGGGGGCGAACCCCAACTCGAAGGCGTCCGCGTCCTGGCGCCCGAAGCCCCGGGATCTCAGGTACTCGCGGGCGACCTCTCCCTCGGGGGCGTGGAGCCGCTCACGGAACGCGTCCCGGGCGGCGGCGGTGACCTCGACCAGGCGGCTGCGCTCCCCGACGGCACGGCGCTCACGTGCGCTCATCTGCTCGTACCGCAGGGTGAACCCGCTGCGCCGGGCGAGGTTCTCGACGGCCTCCGGGAACGACAGCCCCTCGATGCGCATCAAGAAGTCGTAGATGTCACCGGAGACCCCACACCCGAAGCAGGTGTAGAAGTTGCCGTCCGGGGTGACGTTGAACGAGGGGGTGCGTTCGGTGTGGAACGGGCACAACCCCTTGTACGAACGGCCGGCACGCTTCAACGTGGTGTAGTCACCGACGACCGTGAGGATGTCGGCCTGCTGACGCAGGGCGTCCACGTCCTCCTTGAGGATCTTGCCGGCCACCCGAACCTCCCGGTGACGCCGTTCAGACGTCCGTCACCGCGACCCTAGCGACGCCTCACACCGGCGGGTTCGTGTCGTCCCAGTCGGGGTCGAGGTCGCGGAGGAACGCGGTGATCCGAGCCACCTCGTCGTCCTCGCCGATCTCGTCGGCAGCGCCGCGCAACCGCACCAGGCAGGTCAAGAACGCCCGGTTCGCCGGCTGGGACCAGCGCACCAGCCCGCTCCCGCCCCACCCGGCACCCCGCAGCGCGTCCAGCCCCCGGTGGTAGCCGACGCGGGCGTAGGCGTAGCGTTCGATCGGGTCGTGGCCGAGTGCCGCGAGTTCCGCCCACCCGGCGATGAACGTCGGGTGGGCGGCGACGACATCGCTGACGGCCGACTTCCTCGCCGCCACGCTCGCGTTCGCCAGCGCGTCGCTCAACGCCGTCGCCGCCTCGGGCGGCGGCTCGGGCAGGACCGTCTCGTGCCGGTCGGCCATCGGGAGATCGGCCACCTGGTCACCCCCTCGGGGTCGCTCGCTGCTGGGTCCGTCCCCGACGTCGGCCGTGGGCGCCCCGGGGCGGACGGGCTGCCTGTCAGGCTACTGGGCATCGGCGTTAGCCTCGACGCCGACCCACGGCGCCGACCCGAGGCACTCACGTGGCCGAACCCGTCCGTTATCACGTCGACCTCGCTGACCGCGACCACCACCTGCTCCGGGTGACCACGACGGTGCCGACCGACCTCGCCGCCGGGGCCGTGCTCACCCTCAGCGTCTGGACCCCGGGGAGCTACGTGCGGCGCGACTACGTCCGGCACGTGCAATGGATCACCGCCCGCGACGCCGCCGGCGTGGTGTCGACACCGACCCCGGTCGGCGAGACCGCGTGGGCGCTGCCGGCTGACGCCGTCGGCCCGGTCGAGGTCACCTTCGAGTTGTACGCCAACGAGCTGTCGGTACGGACCAACCACGTCGACGACCACCACGCACTGATCATCCCGGCCGCGACGTTCCCCTACGTCGAAGGTGGCGAGGACCGTCCCCACGTCGTCCACCTCCCGCCACAGCCGGCCACCCACCGGGTGTGGTCGTTGCTGCCGGACGAGGGTGAGGACACCTACGTCGCCGAGGACCGCGACCACCTCATCGACGCCGCGTTCGAGGTCGGCGACCTGCCGAGTGTGACGTTCGACGTCGGCGAGGTACCCCACACCTTCGTGTGGGCGGGTCACGGAGGACGGCCGCCGCTGGAATCGATCGCCACCGACGCCTCGGCGATCGCCGAGGCCTGCATCGACCTGTTCGGCGACGGGCTGCCGACCCCGCACTACACCATCCTCGCCGCCGCGTGGGACGAGGGCGGCGGCGGTCTCGAGCACCGCGACGGGGCCGTCCTGCAGATGCCGCTGCGCACGTTCGGTGACGAGGAGCTCACGGCCCGGTTCCAGTCGCTGCTGGCCCACGAGTATCTGCACCTGTGGAACGTCAAGCGGCTCACCCCCGCCGCACTCACCCGGCCGGCGTACGCCTCACCTACACACTCGGACTCGTTGTGGGTCGCCGAGGGATGGACCGCGTACTACGACGAACTCGTATGCGTCCGCGCCGGGGTGTGGAAGCCGCGCCGGCTGTTGGACACGCTGGCGTCGACCGCGGACGCGATCCGCGCCACGCCGGGCGTCGGGTTGCAGAGCCTGCGACGCGCCGGCCACGAGGCGTGGACCAAGCACTACCGGCGCGACGAGAACGCACCGAACGCGATGACCGACTACTACGGCCACGGATCGCTGGTGGCGTTCGAGCTCGACCTCCGCCTCCGGGCCGCCGACCCCCGTGGTGACGGGCTCGACACCGTGTTCCGGACCCTGTGGCGGCGCCACGCCGGGGACCCAGCGGGCTACACCGAGGCCGACGTCGTCGCCGCCGTCGCCGACGTCGGCGGCGCGGACCTCGCCGAACTCGTGGAGGATCGGGTCGCGAACCCCGGGCACCCGGTGCTCGACGACGTCGTCGACGTCGTCGGGTTGCGGTGGGCGACGAAGGACGACACCCCCCCACCGAACCTGGGTGTGCGCACCGCCGAGTCCGGCGGGGCGGTGACGCTCGCCGCCGTGCTGCGCGACGGCCCGGCCTGGCGGGCCGGGCTCACCGGAGGCGACCGCGTGGTCGCCCTGGACGGCGAGGTCGTCGCCGGCGGCCACCTCGAGGCCCTGTTGCGGACACGCACCGCCGGCGACGCCGTCACGGTGACCGTGACGCGCGGCCCCCGCCTGATCACCCGGACGGTGACCCTCGGCGAGCCGGTGGTGTCGCACACGCTCCGCCCCGTCGCGACACCGAGCCCGGACCAGCAGGCGGCGTTCGCCGCGTGGGCCGGGTCGCCACTCGACGAGGTGGCCGGCTGAGCTCACCCGGTGTCGGCGACACGTACCCGGAAGAGCCGTCCGGAGCCGTCGAGGTGGACCCGGCCGGCATCGGCGGCGACGAGGGCCGCGTCCGCCGTGGCGAGGGTGACGACGTCCTCGCCACACCCCACGCGGAGCTCACCGTCCGCCGCGAGGAACACCTGGGGCCCCGGCTCAGGTTCCAGGTCGAGCGGGTGGGTGACGTCGATACGGGTGAGCCGGAACGCCGCGGTGGGGACGGGGTAGGCCACCTCGTCGCCGCGGGGCGCCGGTCGGACGACCGACCCGGCCGCCCCGTCGACGGCAACGTGATCCAGCAGCCGCTCGACGTCGACCGGCTTGGCGGTCAACCCGCCCCGCACCACGTTGTCCGAGGCCGCCATCACCTCGACGCCCTCGCCGCGGAGATAGCAGTGCAGGATCCCCGGGGGGACGTGGAGGGCCTCACCGGGTGCGAGGCGGACCGGCTCGAGGAGGAGCGCGGCGACCACGCCGGGATCGTCCGGGTAGCGCTTCGCGAGGTCGGTGACCGCCTCGCACGTCGCCGCGACCCCGGGCGGCTCCACCCCGTTCGTGGCGACGCGCCGCGCGGCCGCCGCGACCTCGGCGACGAGGCCCCGCCGCCGGGTCGGTGGCCAGGTGAGCACGCA
>SLDB01000168.1 GCA_007125475.1 Nitriliruptoraceae bacterium
ACCATCCCCCGTTCCGGGATCCACACGCGGTCGCGCCAGCGGGCACCGACCGGCTCGGCGCGAGACAGTACGGCCCCCGAAGTGTTGCTGTCCACTCGGTCGCCCCGCACGGCCCCGTGATGACCGGCGGGCCCGTCACGTCCGGGCGAATCCTCGGAACGCCGCCAGGCGGGCCGTGTCGCCTGTGGCCACCGGGGCGAGTGGCCGCCGCCCCCACAACGCCAACACCAATTCGTGTCCGGTCCCGGCGAGGACGACGTCGGCGGCGAGGGGGGCCGACCCGGTCACCGCCGAAGCTGGCGCGGCCACGGGGACCGGCCCACCGGGGGTGACGCGGGCGGCCTCACCCGGCTCGAGGATGACGTGGGCGACGAGGTCGCCGTCGACCTCGACGTCCAGACGCAGCGGTTCGTCGGGCCACGGCCCGGAGCGCGACAACTGCACCTCGAGGAACTCGAGGACCCCGTCGCGGGCCACGTCCGGAGGGATCGGTGACGGACGGCCGTACGCCTCCTCGAGGTCGTGGCGGTGCACCGCCGTCTCGTGCAGCATCCGCCGGGGGATGAACGCACCGACCTGCGGGCCCGGGGTGAAGTTCCACCGTTCGGCGTCGGGGTCGAGATCCTCGAGGGCGTCGAGGAGGAGGCGGGTCTCCTCCCGCGCCCACGCCGCGACGGCCGGATCCCCCGCCTGCGGACGAGGGTCGTCGGGGACGGGGCCCGGCCGTGTGGTCCACCCCTCCTCGGCGACGCGGCGGAACAGCCGGTGCACCGACCCGAGGTGACGGACGAGATCGCCGACGCGCCAGTCCGGGCACGCCGGGACCGGTGTGGTGAGGTCACCCACCGCGGCATGGAACGCGGCCGCCTCACCGGCGAGCGCCCACCGCTGGTCCTGAGGGGTCACTGCCGCTTGGCGAACTTCCCGGCGCCCGCCTGGTCGGTGGGGAGGATGAGGACCTCGGCGATCTGGACGTGTTCGGGCCGGGTCGCGACCCACTGCACCGTCTCGGCGACGTCCTCGGGCTGCAGCGGTCGCACCGCGGCGTAGTGCGCGTCGGCGGCCTGCTGGTCACCGCGGTAGCGCACGGTGTTGAACTCGGTCTGCACCATCCCCGGATCCACGGTCGAGACACGGACACCGGTGCCCAGCACGTCGATCCGCATCCCCTTGGTGATCCGGTCGACGGCGGCCTTCGTCGCGCAGTAGATCGTTCCTCCGCCGTAGGTCTCCCGCCCGGCGATCGACCCGATGTTGATCACGTGGCCGCGGCCGCGCTCGACCATCCCGGGGAGCACCTGGGCGGTGACCTGCAGCAGACCGATGACGTTGGTCTCGACCATCTGCAGCCAACTGTCGAGCGGTGCCTCCTGCAGCGGCTCGCGACCCACCGCCAGACCGGCGTTGTTCAGGAGGAGATCGACGTCACGCCATTCCTCGGGTATCGCTGCGAAGGCCTCTTCGACGGCCGTGCGGTCACGCACGTCCAGCGGGATCGTGTACGACTCACCGGAGAGACCGGCCGCGAGCTCGTCGAGTCGTTCCTGGCGTCGTCCGACCGCGATGACCCGGCTGCCGGCGGCGCTGAACGCCTCGGCGCTCGCGCGGCCGATCCCGCTGGTGGCGCCGGTGACGAGCACGGTCCTCGGGTTCTGCATGGCACTCCTCGCTGTCGGGTCTCGGCGGCGACGTTACTCGACGTCTCCGCGGTGGCGCGGCGGGACCGGCCGCGGCCACGATCGCGCTCACCCGGCGGGATCGGGACCGGTCAGCCGCCCGGCGGCGACGAACATGATCGTCGCCGCGACCACGGAGGTCCCGGCGGTGAACAGCCACCCGGGGCCGTACCCGACCGCCTCGACGATGAGGCCGAACACCAGCGGAGCGAGCATCGCCCCGAACCCGCCCGGCTGCAGCGCGCCGGTGATCCTCCCCGGTTGGTCCGGGTAGGCGCGGATCAGCGCGAGCCAGAACACGCCGGGGAACCCCCAGGTCAACCCGAGCGCGATCACGATCCCGACGACCATCAGGGTCGGGCGGCCGGTGGCCAGCATCACCAGCCCGACCGAGCCGCCGGCGAGGAGGCTCGCCGCCAGCCGCAGCGGCACGACGCGGGTGCGGTCGCAGATCACCCCCGCGACGAGTCGGGTGACGATCGCTGCCACGCTCGCGACCGCGAACACCGTCCCGGCGACGCTCTGCGTCGCCCCGGCGACGACGGCGCTGTCGACGTAGAACGCCAGGGTGATCGCGTTCGCGCCGAACGCGAACGCGAACGCGAACGTCAGCAGCACGATCGTGGACCGGTCGCGCAGCGGCGGTCTCGGCCCGCGTTCCTGCCGACCCGGCGGACGCACCATGGGCTTGCCGACCGAGACCACCACGATCACGGCGAGCACCCCGCACAGGACGTAGGTCCAGCGCCAACCGACGGTGAGGGCGATCGCCGGGACGCTCAGCCCGGCCAGCATCGACGCCACCCCCGGCGCCGACTGTTTCACCCCGAACGCGGTCCCGAGGCGGTCGGCACCGACCCGGTTCACCAACAGCCGGTTCGCCGCCGGCTGGCCCAGCATGTGTGCGGCGCCGGCCAGCGAGAGCCAGGCGATGAGCACGCTGAGGCGGTCGGCGGTCGCCGCGATCCCCCACACGGCCACCGCGGTGCCGGCGCCGGCCAGCCGCAACGAGCGCGCCGCGCCGAGGATGTCGACCAGACGCCCGAGGTGGACCGACAGCGCCGCACCGACGCCGTAGTAGAAGCTCATCGCCAGCCCGAGTCCGGCGACGCCGAACCCCAGGTCGCGGGTGAGCTGGACCACCATCACCCCGGTGACGAAGCCGGGGAGCCCGCCGACGACGGTGGCCGCCACGCCGATCGCGATCGCGCCTCGCGGCGAGCGCGATGCCGCAGGTCTCACCGTGCCGTCTCCTCCCGCCCCGTCGGATCACGGCGGTTCGGTGACTGTAGTCTTCGGATCCCGCAGCACCCACCGGGTGCCGTGAACCTCGTCGGAGGGAGACGCCGTGGAACGGGCCCTTGCCAACCTCGGCATCGAGGAGTTGCACCGCCGCTACCGCGCCGGTGAGCTCACGCCGTCACAGGTCGTCGAGGACGCCCTCACACGCGCGGAGCGCACCGCCGAGCTCCGCGCCTACCTGCACCTCGACGCCGAGGGGGCGCGCGAGGCCGCCCGCCGCGCCGACGCCGAGGTCGCCCGCGGTGAGGTGGGACCCCTCACCGGGATCCCCGTCGCGATCAAAGACCTCATCGACGTCGCCGGGATGCCGACGACGCACGGCTCCGCAGCGCTCGAGACCCGCCACCCCGAGCACGACAGCCGCGTCGTCGCCCGGCTGCGTGCCGCCGGCGCCATCATCACCGGGAAGACGAACACCTCCGAGTTCGGCCAGTCGGCGACGACCGAGAACCGCCTCGGCGAGCCCTGCCGCAACCCGTGGGATGCGACCCGCACCCCCGGTGGTTCCAGCGGCGGCAGCGCCGTCGCGGTCGCCACCGGGACGGCGACCGCGTCGATCGGCAGCGACGGCGGCGGCTCGGTGCGTGTCCCGGCGGCGATGACGGGGCTGGTCGGCCTGAAGGTGAGCCACGGCGGGGTCGTTGACGACACCCCGGTCCCGGGACTCTCGGCGTTCTCGGACCCGGGGGTGTTCGCCTGGGACGTCGCCGACGTCGAGGTGGTGTGGCGCCTGGTCGCCGACGACGTCGGCGAACCGGCGGCGGAGGGCCCCCTGCGGGTCGGTTTCGATCCCGCCCCGGACGACGAACCGATCACCGACGCCCGTGCCGCGGCGGTGAGGACCGCGGCCGAGCGACTGGCGGGTCTCGGCCACGAGGTGGCCGAACACCGTGTGGACACCTCGGGGTGGATGTCGGTGTTCGGACCGCTGGCCCTGGACGAGGAGTACCGCGAGCGGGGCCACCTCCTCGAGGTCGCCGACCGGCTCACCCCCTACGAACTCGCCACGCTGCGGGCCGGCGCCGAGCAGGAACCGGGGCGCGCCGAGGTCGCCGCACGGCAGCACCCCGAACTACGCCAGCGGCTCGTCGCCAACCTCGACGGCCTCGACCTGCTGGTGCTCCCGATCCTCGCGCTCGCGCCGTTCCCCGTCGGCGAGCGACCATCCGAGATCGCCGGGCGGAAGGTCGGCAAGGTGTGGGGACCGTTCCCGTTCACCCCGGCGTGGAACGTCGCCGGCACCCCCGGGGTCGCGGTCCCGGTCGGCCTCGACGACGAGGGTCTCCCGCTGGCCGTGCAACTCGTCGGACGATCCGGGAGCGAGGCGACGCTGTTGGCCACCGCCGAGGCCCTGCTGTCCGCCTCACCGCTCGACCTCGCCGCGGAGTTGGCCGGCCGTACATGAGTCACGGCAGGCGGCGGTCGACCTCGCCGTCGTAGGTGACCTCGTCCATCGGGATGTGCCGCCAACCGCCCTCACGGTCGAGCTCCTCCAGCGCGTGGGCAGCGAGCCCCATCGCCCGCGGGGTGGTCACGAACGCGCGTGCCAACCGCCAGTCGAATCCCAGATCGGAGATGATCGCGCCCATCGCTCCGTCGATGTTCAGCGGGAGCCTCCGCCCGATGCGCTCGGCCAGGGCGCGCTCGACCTCGCGGGCCAGGGTGATATGGGGACCGGTCACGCCGGTGTCGTCGGCCACGGCCAGCAGCGCCGGTGAGCGCGGATCACCCTTCGAATGCTGGGGGTGGCCGTACCCGGGGAGCGGCTGGCGGCGTTCACGGGCCTCGGCGACGAGGGCGTCGGCGGCGTCCGCCAACGCGGTGCCGTCAGCGTCGGCCTCGACGACCGCCTCCTGCATCAGCTTCGCGAACTGCTCGCCCGCGCCGCCGTGGATGTCACCGAACGTGAGCAGACCCCCGGCGATCGCGGTCTGGATCGGGTTCCCCGACGCCGACAGGAACCGTGCCACCGTCGTCGACGGCGAGATCCCGTGCTCGACGAAGCTCGCGAAGAGGGTGTCGATCATCCGTTCGGCACCCTCGCCGGGGAGCTCGCCGGTGAGTTCGAGGTGCACCATCGCCGCGAACGAGACCTTCCCGATCATCTCCGAGAGGTCGTAGCCACGCACGACGATGCGTTCGTCCTCCGGGTGGCCGATCGCGGTGCGCCACTGCTGGTCGCTGCCCATCGTCGCTCCTGGGGTCGTCATCCGAACCGGACGTCGGGTGTCAGGAGATCTCCACCCCGCTCTGGTTCTCCACGACCTTCGCGACCGAGGTGTGCGAGACCCCTTCACCGACCTCGGCGACCGCGGCCCAGTTCAACTCCTCGACGAGTCGGATCACCTTGCCGTCGACACCGGCGTCGTCGAGGACCGACGTGGCCAGCTTGACGTCCTTGGCCATCAACTCGATCGCGAACGTCGGGGTGAACTTGCGGGTCACGACGTTGTTCGCGATCAGGGTCTCGGTCGCGAACGACCTCCCCGACGAGGAGTTGATCACCTCCAGGGCCTTGGTCGACTCGACTCCGGCGGCCTTCAGCGCGGCCAGACCCTCGGAGGCGGCCCACAGGCTGGTCGACATCAGGGCGTTGTTCACGGCCTTGACGGCCATGCCGGCCCCGACCGGCCCGACGTGGACCACGCTCGCCGCGACCGCGTCGAGGACCCCGCGGACCTCGTCGAGGGCGCCTTCGTCACCGCCGATCATCACCGTGAGCTTGCCGGCCTCGGCACCGGCGGTGCCGCCGGAGACCGGGGCGTCGAGGTAGCGCACCCCGTGCGGGGCGAGGAGCTCGGCGATCTCCCGCGATCCCGCGGAGGCACCGGAGGTGTGGTCGAGCCACACCGCGCCGTCACGCATCTGTGGGGCGACCTGTTCGGCGAACGCCTTCACCTCCACGTCGGTGGGCAGGCAGGTGCACAGCACGTCGACGTCGGCGATCTCGGCGAACGAGGACGCCACCGTCGAACCGTGCTCGGCGGCGTGCGCCTCGGCGCGTGAGGTGGTGCGGTTCCACACCACCGTGTCGAAGTGCTTGGCGAGGTTCATCGCCATCGGGCCACCCATCGCGCCCAGTCCCGCGTATCCGACCTTCATCTGAACCCTCTCTCGTCTCACCGGCTCCCCGGTCCGCTTCCCACGCTAGCGCGGCCGCCGGGTGGTCTGCCGGCCGGTCCGTGTAGCCTCTGGCACGATCCCTGGGAGAGGAGCCCACATGCCCGACAACGACGGCCTCGTCCTCGCCGAGCGCCGCGGTCGCGTGCTCTTGCTGACGCTGAACCGCCCCGAACGCCTCAACGCCTGGACGCCCGAGCTCGAAGACGAGTACTTCGCCCACCTCGACGCCGCCGAGGCCGACGGTGACGTCCGTGCGGTGGTGGTCACCGGCGCCGGCAAGGGCTTCTGCGCCGGGGCCGACATGGCGAACCTGTCGCGGACCAGCCAGGGCCAGGAGCGGATCGAGCGTCCCCGGCCACGGACGACACCGGCGATGCTGCGCAAGCCGTTGATCGCCGCGATCAACGGCCCCGCCGCGGGGCTGGGGTTGATCGAGGCGTTGTACTGCGACGTGCGGTTCTGCACCCCCGAGGCGAAGCTCACCACCGCGTTCGCCAGGCGCGGGCTCATCGCCGAGTACGGGTTGGCCTGGCTGCTGCCCCGCCTCGTCGGCCACAGCCGGGCGATGGACCTGCTGATCTCGGCACGCGTGATCCAGGGCGCCGAAGCCCACCGGATCGGGTTGGTGGACCACCTCGTCGACGCCGACAACCTCGTCGACGAGGCCGTCGCCTACGCCCAGGACATCGCCGAGAACGCCTCCCCCACCTCGATCGCGATCATCAAGCAGCAGCTCCTCGACGCCTGGGAGTCCCAGGGGCTGGTGGAGTCCTCCGACCACGCCGAACGGTTGACGAACGAAGCCGTCCGCCGCCCGGACTTCGCCGAGGGCGTGAACAGCTACCTGGAGAAGCGGGCACCGCAGTTCACCCCGCTCGAGGCGCCGCCGGGGGGGTGAGGCCCGCCGGGGTTCAGCCCTCGGGGTTCAGGCGTCGAGGCCCATCGCGGTCGTCGACACCGTCGCCGGGTCACGTGGCGCCCAGCGCCCGGCGTCGACGTCGGCGAGGAACCCGGCGACGAGGTCGTTGAACCGCTCGGGTTCCTCGAGGTTGAGGGTGTGGCCGCTGCGGGGGAGGATCACCAGGCCGGCGGTGGGGATCGTGCGCTTCAGCGCCACGTTGGCTTCGATCGCCCCGTCGTCCTCGTCCCCGACGACCAGCAGCACCGGCGTGCGCATCCGGCGGAACTCGTCGGCGAACCCCTCCAGGCTCGGCCGCTGCTGCTGGAACCCCAGGATGGTGTGACGGGACCCGGTCACCGAGTGCTCGGTGAGCCGGGCGAGGAACTCCGCGTACCCGCGGGGGTCCTTGTGGGCGAACTGCAGCCGGGAGGCAGCACCTCCGTACGCCTCCAACGCCGCCGGACCGGATGCGTCCAGGGCCTCGGCCAACGCGCGGCAGGAGGCCGCGAACCCCTCCCGATCGGCGGGTCTCGAGCCGTACCCGCACCCGGCGACGACCGCGGAACGGACGCGGGTGGGGTGCTGGCGTGCGAGGTGCAACGCGACGTAGGAGCCCATCGACAACCCGACGACGTGGGCGTCGGCGACGTCGTGGGCGTCGAGGACGGCGACGGCGTCGGCGACGGCACGCTCCTGGGAGTAGGCGGCCGCGTCGTCGGGGACGTCCGAGGGGGGGTAGCCGCGTGCCGCCGGGGCCAGACAGCGGTAGCGGCGGGCGAAACGGCGCAGCTGTGGCTCCCAACTGCGGTGGTCACCGCCGAACTCGTGCAGGAACAGCACCACGGAACCGTCGCCGACCTCCTCGACGTGGAGTCGGACCCCGTCATCGGTTCGCACCTCGGACACGCGGACCTCCCGGCCGTCGTCAGGCGCCGACGGTAGCCGCGCCGGGTGGTAGAACTGCGGTCGCCGTGGCGTGCAGCGACCAACGGGGAGAGGGAGCGACGATGGAGATGGATGCCGGCCGGATCCGCGAGCGGCTCGAGGAGGCGTTGCAGGAGACCGAGCCGCGGTTCGGCTCGTTCTTCCTGCTGAGGTTCATGGGGCTCGAGGTCGAGTACGGCGACGAGGTCTGCACGGTCTCGATCCCGACCTCGGCGGAGTGGTTCAACCCGCAGGG
>SLDB01000074.1 GCA_007125475.1 Nitriliruptoraceae bacterium
AGGCGCCCCGGTAGTGCTCGTCGGTGAGGTCCTGCCCGCGGGCGAACAGCACGACGCACTCGCCGAAGCGGCGCACCTGCCCACCGGCGTCGTTGACGTAGTACTCCCGGGTGACCGTGTCTCCGGTGGCGGCCAGCAGCTCGGCGATCGCGTCGCCGGTCGCCGCCCACCGACCGGCCCCGACATGCAACGGCCCGGTGGGGTTGGCCGACACGAACTCGACGTTCACCCGCCGCACCTCGTCGGCGGGCTTGGCGGTGCGACCGAACCGGTCCCCGGCGGCGACGACCCGGCGCACCAGTTCCCGGTGGTAACGGTGCGCCAGACGGAGGTTGACGAACCCCGGACCGGCCACCGACACCTCGTCGACGAGGTCGGGGAGGACGAGGTGGGCGACGAGGAGCTCGGCCACCTCGCGTGGGGGGCGCCCGACCGGCTTCGCCAGCCGGAGCGCCATGCTCGTCGCCCAATCGCCGTGTTCCGGCTGCTTGGGCCGCTCCAGGGCGGGCTCGGCGTCCGGCAACCCCGCCGCCTGGGCGGCCGCACGCAACGCGGCGTCGATCCCGCCGAGGACGGGGTCGAGGAGTTCGGGACGGGCCATCGGGGACCCCCGGGGGTCGTCGTCGCGTCTGGCGTGCACCTCACCTCGGTGCACCGTCGGCCGGTCGTCGCGCCGGCGGCGAAGCGTACGTGGCAGACACGGCCGGGCCGAACGCCGCCGCACGCCGCCCTCCGTGGTCGGCCACCCACCCCGTCGGCAGCGGGGGCTCACCGGTTCGACTGGTATGTTCCGCGGTCGCGACACCACGACATCCACGCCCCCGTAGCTCAGTGGATAGAGCACCGGCCTCCGGAGCCGGGTGCGTAGGTTCGATTCCTACCGGGGGTACGTCGAGGGCCAGTTCCCCACGTGGCGGGAACCGGCCCGTTCCGACGTCCTGCAGCCATCGGGGGGCCGCTGGGTCCCCGGCGATCCCCGGCGTTGCTCGTCGACGTTCCCGGCGGCGGGATCGGTGTCGGATGAGGGCTCCCACCGTTGGTCACGGGGGATGTCGGTGCGTGGGGTCTCGCCGCGCCGCCGCGACACCCGGGACCTCTGCCCTGCCGATCACGTGCTGGCAGGCCCTGGCGACCGCCGCCATCAACGGACAGGCTCATGGCGGTTGGATCCGAGAGCATGCGGATCCGAGAGGAGCTCGAGGTGCCGGTGTGGCCGCGCCCGGTGAGCGTCCTCGTGGTCGGGATCCTCGCCATCGCGGCCTGTGGCCCCGAGACATCGAGTCCCCCCGAACCGGAGGGCAGCGGGGTGCTGCACCGACTACCGGACGTCGCCGAAGACCACGCACCCGGCTCGCTGGAGGACGCGATCGCGAGCCGGCGGTCCCTACGTGACTTCGCCGAGCGACCACTCACCGACGGCGACGTCGGGCAGCTGCTATGGGCAGCGCAGGGAATCACCGACCCAACTCCCGACGAGAGGCGGGCAGCGCCCTCGGCAGGGGGCACCTACCCGCTCGAGGTGTACGCCGTGAGCGCCGATGGCGTCGCCCGGTACCTCCCCCGCGGGCATGCGCTCGAGCCGCATCTCGACACCGACCGTCGCCGTTCACTGGCAGCTGCGGCCCTCGGCCAGGACTGGATCGCCGATGCACCGCTGGTACTGGTGGTCACGGGGGTCATCGAGCGCACATCCGAACGTTACGGAGACCACGCGCTGCGCTTCGTGCTCCTGGAAGCCGGCCACGCGGCCCAGAACGTCCTGCTGCAAGCCGTCGGTCTCGGTCTGGGGGCCGTCCCGGTCGGCGCCTTTCACGAAGAGGCGGTCACCGAGGCCTTGCGGCTCCCCGACGACCATGCGCCCCTGTACCTGATACCGGTCGGCCACCCGGAACCCTGACCCGGGCCGGACCGGTGTCGCCGCGGGCCCGTCGCCCGAACCCACCGACGCGACACCTCGAGCGAGCGCCGAGCCCGCACGACGTCGGTGACAGCGGTGCCCGAGGCGGTGTGCGCGGCCCGCTCAGCGGGGAGAGCCGGGTGACGGCCCGCGAAACCTGACCGCAATAAATCCTTGACACCGCGGGCGGAGACGTTACGGTTCCCCTGCCTCGAGAAACTGTTCACAAGCGATCCACGCCCACGGCAGCAACGGCGGCGTCCGTGATCACCCCGGGTCCCACCGGGGACCCGAAGCCCGGTCGGCGCGTTCCTGGTGGTTCCCCACGCCAGTGCCCGGGCTGTGGCACGTGCCCGACCCGGTGCGTCACCGGACGACGACCTCCGAGGCCGGCCCGACCGCCCGGGCCGCTCCGACCCCCACCCCACCCACGCCGTACCGGCGCACGTTCACCGCGCGCCGGTAGGCAGCCGTCAACAGGGAGCACATCCGATGGACTGGCGAAGCCGAGCAGCCTGCGTCGACGAGGACCCCGAGCTCTTCTTCCCGATCGGGACCACCGGGCCGGCCGTCGAACAGGCCGACGCCGCCAAGCGTGTCTGCGCCACGTGCGAGGTCCGCGAGGAGTGCCTCGAGTTCGCCCTCGCCACCAACCAGGACGCGGGAGTCTGGGGCGGTCTCACCGAGGACGAGCGCCGCACCCTCAAGCGGGCCCGCCAGCGTCGGCGCCGCATGGCCAGCTGACCCGCCCCGACAGGGTTCGCATCGACGCCGCCGGCCGACGCCGGCGGCGTCGTCGTATCCAGGGCCGAGCGAGCCGGACCCGCCCGTCAGCCGTCGCACCGCGCCGGGTGCCGACTCACCGCGGCAGGGGCAGGAGCGCTTCGCACCACGTACCGGGCCGATCGCTGAATTGCCGGACCTCGAGGGTCCCTCCGAGCTCGGAGTCGACGAGCGTGGCCGCGATGCGCAGCCCGAGGTTGGCGTCGTCGTCCAGGGACCAGTCGTCGGGGACGCCGACCCCGTCGTCGGTGATCTCCACCCGGAGGCTCGACGCACGACGTTCGAGGGTGACCACGACCTCCCCGCCCCGGTCGGGGAAAGCGTGCTCGACGGCGTTCTGCAGCAGCTCGGAGACCACCAGGGCCAGCGGCGTGGCGACCTCGGCCGGGAGCTCACCCGCACTGCCATCGATCCGCATCTCGACCGGGTGCTCCGGATCGGTCAGCCCCGTCGCGAGCATGTCCAGCAGGCGCCGCGCCACCTTGTCGAACGAGACCCGCTGACGGGAGTCCTGCGAGAGGGTCTCGTGCACCAGCGCGATCGACGAGATCCTGCGCACCGACTCGGCCAGGGCCTCACGGGCCTCCGCCGAACCGAGCCGGCGCGACTGCAGTCGCAGCAGCGACGCCACCGTCTGCAGGTTGTTCTTCACCCGGTGGTGGATCTCCCGGATCGTGGCGTCCTTGTACAGCAGGAGACGTTCGTGCCGCCGCAACTCGGTGACCTCGCGCAACAGCATCAGCCCACCGAGGACCCGGGGCCCACGGGTCAGTGGCAGCAGCCGGCGCAACACCACCGCGCCCCGGTCCTCCACCTCGGATTCCAGCGGCTCGCCGTCGGCCAGGGCCTCGAGGACCTTGTCGGCGTCCCGGTCGAACCCGGCGAGGTTCCTCCCGACGATGTTGTCGACGACCCCGAGGCGGCGGTAGGCGCTGATCGCGTTCGGAGAGGCGTAGGCGACGACCCCGGACGGATCCAGGCGCATCATCCCGTCGCCGACGCGAGGCCCGAGCTCGTGCTCGGCGTCCTCACCCGGGAACGGGAACTGCCCCTCGGCGAGCATCTGTGACAGCTCGTTCGCCGCCTGCAGGTACGTCAGCTCCAACTGCGAGGGGGCCCGCACCATCGAGAGGTTCGCCTCACGGGTGACGACGGCGATGATCTCGCCGTCGAAGGGGATCGGGATCGCCTCTTCCCGGATCGGTACGCCGGTCGACCAGTCCGGGTCACCGTCCCGGACGATCACCCCTTCGGCGAAGGCCCGGCTCACGGCCGGCTTGGCGTCGGGGGCGAACACCTCCCCGACGAGGTCCTCCTGGTAGATCGTCTGCGCGGTGTAGGGCCGCATCTGGGCCACCACCGTGAGCTCGCCCTCCGGGTTCGTGGCGAACATCAGCAGGTCCGAGAACGACAGGTCGGCGAGGATCTGCCAGTCGGAGATGATCGCCAGCAGCGCGTCGACCGGCGCCCCGCGCAGGCCGGCACGACGTTCGACGAGCTCCTGGAGCGACGACACCCGCGGCTACCGGGGGAGGAAGCGCTGGAGCTGTTGCAGCGGGATCGCCTCACGGATGTGCTCGAACGCCCGCTGCTCGATCTCGCGTGCCTCCCCCATCGACAGACCGAGCTCACGGGCGGTGTCGGCGAGGTCGTGCGGGTGGCCGTCGACCAGCCCCATCCGCAGTTCGAGGACCCGACGCTGTGTCTCGGGGAGGCGTCGCAGGACCTTCTGCAGCGGCCCGGCGAGATCGCTGGCGGCCTCGTCGGAGCCCGACGACCGACCGTGACGTCGACCACCGCGAGGTGCGTCGCCGCGACGTGGGTCGTTACCGGAGCGTGAGGCCATGGGTGGGAGCGTAGCCGCCCGTGTGCGGGTCGGGCGGGCGCGGATCCCCGTCGATCGCCGGTGACGTGGCACCATCTGCGCATCCCTGACGCCGGCGACGGGAGCCGCGTGCCGTTCGTGCTCACCGTCATCGCCGTCGCGCTGCTGATCTCGTACCTCCGCGGCGGCCGGTTGCGGCGCATCGCCCGGGCCCCGCTCGAGCGGACCTGGTTGCTGTTCGCGGGGGTCGCCGTCCAGGTCGGGGTCGACCTCGCCGCCGGTCGCGGCCTGTTGGCGGACGCGAGCTTCCTCGGCTGGCTCCTCCTCCTCGGCAGTCAGCTGCTGATCGTGGGGTTCCTCCTCGCGAACTGGCGGCTCCCGGGGATCCCCCTGGTCACGCTCGGCCTCCTCCTCAACGCCGTGGTGATCGCCGCGAACGGGGCGATGCCGGTCTCGCCGGAGGCGATCGCCGCCCTGGGCATCGAGGGTGCCGAGGTGCCCCCGGGGAAGCACACGTTGATGACCGAGGACACGGTGTTGCCGTGGCTCGCCGACATCTGGCCGCTCCCCCTGCTGCGCTCGATCATCTCGATCGGCGACGTGGTGATCGCCGCGGGCATCATCCCCCTGGCCCATGCGCTGATGACCTACGAGACACCCGAGGAGCGCCGCGCCAGCCGTACCTGACCGGCCGGGGTCAGGGCGCCTCGACGCCGACGCGATCGATCACCCGGGTAAGGGCGGCGACGACGTCGATGTCCTGGACATGGCGGAGCAGCCGGATCACCACCTCGTGACGCTGGTCGGGCTTGGCCGGATCGGGGGCGTAGCGGTCGAGTTCGCAGCACGCCGCCACGATCCGCGCCGACACGGTGTCCGGATCGCTGCCTTCCACCGGGCCGCGCCCGTGCAGTTCGACGATCGTCGCCACCCGATCGAGGTCGGCGACCTCACGGATCACGCTCGCGCCGGCACGTGCCAGCTCCCGCTGCCCCGCCGGTGCGTCCCGCTCGAGCTGGATCCGTCCCATCTCGTGGAGGTGGGAGGCCCGGACGGCGTCGGCGACCGTGGCGGCGTCCAGGCCGAGCTCCAACGCGACCTCGCGTGCCAGCGCGGCGACCCGGACACCGTGGCCGGACGAGACCGAGCCCAGCTGCTCCGGGAGCCGCGACATCGCCCGGATCGTCTGGTCGTAGGCGCGGCGGCCCAGTCCCAGGCGCTCGAGGCCGACACGGGCGGCCAGCAGCGGGACCAGCATCGTCGCCAGGGTCCAGTGGCCCAGGACCGGGTGCACCAACGCGCCGAGCACGGCCGTCGAGGTCACCGACGCCCCGACGAGACCGTTCTCGTGCACCGTCTCGATCATCCGGCGGAACCAGTAGCGCCCGACGATGTCGAGCCGGGTGAGCACCTCGAGCATCGGTATGCCGACGATGATCGCGACCCCGACGGCCACGGCCGCTCCCGCGTTCAGCTCCGCCGCGGCGCCGGCCTCCGTGACCCCTTGCCACGTCGCCGGCCCGAGCGCCGCGCCGATCGCGGCCATCCCCGACAGCGCCCAGCCGACGAGTGCCCGGTGGCGCAGTGTCGTCACCACCCCGCCACGCCGGTCGACGAGCCAGGCCAGCGCGCAACCGCCCCCGGCGATCGCGGCGACGACGTGCGGCGCCTCGCCGAGGATCGCAGCCGCTCCGACGACCGCCAGCGAGGTAGGGACTCCGCGGCCGTCGCGGAGGTTGATGGGCAACAGCTCCATCACGGCGGCCGCGAACATGAACAGCAGCACGTCGACGATGCCCAGGCCGGGATCGCCCGGGGACAGCAGCCACCACGACCCGCCGACGACCACGGCCAGCGCCGCGGGGATCACCACCGTTCGCACCATCACGCGGTTCACCCCCGCCCCCGTGGTTCGTCGACCGGGCCGAGTGGGTACCGGGTCTCGGTGGCACGGGCGCGCTCGTCGGCCTGCAACGCCGCGCTCTCGCCCGCCCGGGACTCGGGGACCTCTGCACCGCCCAGCTCGGCCTCGGAGGCGAACTCCACGGTCGGCTCCCACCCCAGACGGCGGACACAGGTTTCGAGCGCCGCGACGACGTCGGGGTCGAACTGCGAGGTCGTGCAGCGATGGAGCTCGGCGAGCGCGGCATCGACGGTGAGTGCGCGACGGTAGGAACGTGTCGACGTCATCGCGTCGAAGGCGTCCACGGCGGTGACGATGCGCACGACCGGCGTCAGGTCCTCGGAGCCCACGCCGTGCGGGTAGCCACGGCCATCGAGTCGTTCATGGTGGTAACGGACGATGTCGATCGCCGGTTCGAGGAAATCGATGTCTCGCAGGATCTCGGCCCCGATGGTGGGGTGGAGCTTCATCTGCGCGAACTCGTCGTCGTCGAGGGGCCCGGGCTTGTTGATGATGCACAGCGGGACCCCGATCTTGCCGACGTCGTGGAGGAGCGCCGCGTACCGGGTGAGTCGTCGCTGTTCGTAGGGGATCTGCATCTCCTCGGCGACGTGGACCGAGAGCGCGGCGACGCGTTCGGAGTGACCGCGGGTGTAGAGGTCCTTGATCTCGATCGCCTTCACGAAGCTGCGGACCATGGTGTCGGTGGCCCGGTCCAGTTCGTGGAACGCCAGCAGCCCGTAACGCGCCGTCAGCGCGGGGACGGCCATCAGCGCCAGGGCCCACCACGAGGCGCGCTCGACGACGACCACGGTGAGGATCGCGATCCCGGCGTACGGCACCTGCATCGCCAGCGACGGGCCGATGGTGTGGAAGGTGTCGCGGAATCGGTCCGGGGTCGAGACGGCGATGACGCCGGCGACGAGGGCGTGGTTCACCACGCAGTGGGTCACCGCGGCTGCCAGGACCGCCAGCAGCGTCACCAGGTCCGGGAACGCGGCACCCGTGGTGGTGGTGATCAGCAGGTAGGCACCGCCTCCCGCGCCGGCCGAGATCGCGTACTGGCCGCTGTTGAACGAGGCACGCAGGACGCGACGGTCGCTGGCCCGGACGAGGAACACCGGCAACGCACCCAGTGCGCCGACGATCGCGAGCTGAGGCCCGCCGATGATGATCGCGACCAGGGCCACGATGCTCGACAGCGACGCCGTGACCTCTTCCCGGAACGTCGACGCGAACACCTCGGCGGTGAGCACCGCGACACACACGATCGCCGCCTGCCGTGCGTCGACGTGCGGGAGCGACCAGGCGACGGCGGCGAGCGCGACGAGTGCCGTGCTCGCGACGTAGCCGGTGAGGCCTCGGTGCCCAGCCATCGTGGCGGGCCTTTCGTGGAGCTGTTCGCGGGGCCGCCGACTCGCCGGGGCGGGGGCCGGCGGCGGGGGTGCCAGGTCGGTGCGGACGGGTCGAACGACGCGAGCGAGCGATCCGCGGGGGAGGCCGTCGTCACTCCCGCGCTGTCGCGACGGGAGGGTGAATCAGCGCATCCAGGCGACGTTCGCGCCACTGGAAAGCACCAGCGCCGCGAGACTTGCCATGGCGAGGAAGATCCTCTTCGTCATGTGCACACCTCCATCGAACTCGATCCCGATCGGCGCCACCGCTGGTAGGCGCTCGCGAGTTCCGCTCCGCTCGATGTCCACTCGGAGGTGGTCTGTGTGCCCACGCCCCGAAGGGCGCGTCATGTTGCGTTTC
>SLDB01000061.1 GCA_007125475.1 Nitriliruptoraceae bacterium
CCGCGTGAAGGGGGCAGTGGCGTGCCGCGGACCTTACCGACCGGTCCGGTGAGCCGGCCGGGGTCACAGCAGTCGCAGCTGTTCGCCGCGGGGTTCACCGGCTGGCGGCGGCGTGGTGGGTGGGAGGCTGGCCTCGTCCCCGGCCGTGGCGGCGTGCGGTGGCGCGGGATCCGGTTGTCCGTGTGCACCTCGTGCCACCGAACGGGGGTCGCGACTGCGAGCGCGCGTCGAGCGATGCGGTCCACCGGCGTCGGCGAGGAGTCGGTCCACGGTCGCGGCGATGCGGCGGCGATCCGATCGCGGCGCGTAGGCGCCGCGGTAGGTGGCTGCCAGAGCGGCGGCCCGTTCGGGGTCGTGGTCGGCGAGGCGTTCGAGGAAGACCTCACGCACCCCGGGTCGCAGGTGCAGCGGGATCGCGGTGACGCTGTCGGCACCCGCGGCGACGGCCTCCTCGATCACCGCACGGAGCTGGGCGACGCCGTCGCTGAGCCCGGGGATCACCGGGGCGAGGAACACGCCGGTGGGCACGCCGGCGTCGGCCAGCGCGGCCACGGTTTCGAGGCGTCGACGCGGGTGCGGGGTCCCGGGTTCGGTCACCCGCCACACGGTGTCGTCGACGGTGGGGATGGACAGCGCGACGCTGGTGCACAACCCGGCGCGTGCGGCGTCGGCGAGGACGTCGAGGTCACGCAGCACCAGGGTGCCCTTGGTGAGCACCGAGAACGGGTTCGCCGCCCCGGTCAGCGTCGTGACCACGCCCCGCGTGAGTCGGTAGCGGCCCTCGGCGCGCTGATAGGGGTCGGTGTTCGTCCCGAGCGCGACCGCCTCCCCACGCCACCGCGGCGCGCGCAGTTCGGCACGCAGTCGCTCGACCGCGTTCACCTTCACCACGATGACGGACTCGAACTCGGTGGCGGGGTCGAGCTCCAACCACCGGTGTGAGGGACGGGCGAAGCAGTACGTGCAGGCGTGGGTGCACCCGCGGTAGGTGTTGATCGTCCACCGGAACGGCAGTGACGCGGCTTCGGGGACGTGGTTGAGCAGGCTCTTGGCCCGGACGTGGAGGAACTCGACACCGGCGAACTCCGGGTGGGTGACGCGTTCGCCGAGCCCGGGCAGCGGGGCCTCACCGTCGACCGTGGGCCATCTCAGCCGTGCCTGCGCCCTGGTCATCATCCCCCCTGCAGGTGCGGTCGGGCCCGTGGGTCGGCGTGTGCGATCGAGGCTAGCGAACAGGTGTTCGATCTGTCGAGACGCTCTGCGCTCTGGCCGCGCGACCTGCGCGCGAAATCTCCGTGATCGATCCCGCCGACTGGCGCGGGAAACGCACGCGGCTCGCAGCGGTGACGGGACCGCGCCGGGCGCCGACACCGCCGCGCGGTTCGGGCCGCCGCTGATCGGCGTCGAGGTGGCCGTCAGGGCGGGATCCGCGCCGTTCGCGGTGCGCCGGCCGAGCGGGTGCGAGGCCACACAACCGGTGGGCTCCCGACGTTTCGGTGGCCGTCAGGGTTGCCTCGGATCCACGTGGTGAGCGCAGAACGCACATGGGACAGTGTCCGGGAGGGCAGGGAACCGTGCCCTCGGTGCCGTCAGGGGGGCGCCACCCTTCGCCCCTTGCCCCCACCGGGTGCGCCCCGTTCACGCGCCCCCGTTCGCCGACGCCGCCGTGCGTCCGCCGCCGATCCATTCGGCGCTCACACGAACGACGGAGTTCCGCTGTGCGCATTCGCCCCCTGACCATCATCCTCGGGCTCGCCCTCGTGGCCACCCTCGGTGCCGCCACGCCGGCGCTCGCCCACCACGTCGGGCCCTTCGAGGACGCCACCGACACCACCGCCGAGCGTGCCGTCATCGCGCTCGCCGAGGAACACCTCATCGACGGCTGCGACGAGGGGGAGTTCTGCCCGGCCGACACGGTCACCCGTGGCCAGCTCGCCTCGATCCTCACCGGCGTCCTCACCAACGGTGACGACGACGGGGAGCTCGATGTCGCCACCGAGCCTGACCACCTCGCCTCCGAGGGTGACGGCCCGGCGCGGTTCGACGACATCGAGGGCACCACCCACGAGGAGTCGATCACCTACCTCGCCGATCAGGGGATGGTCCGGGGCTGCGACGACGGGGACTTCTGCCCGGAGGAGGCGGTGAGCCGGGGGCAGATGGCCACGCTCCTCGACGCCGTGTTCGCGTTCGACGAGACCGACGGGGAGTTCTTCGACGACGCCGCCGGTGTGCACGGAGCGGCGATCGACCGACTCGCCGCCGCCGGGATCGCGGCCGGCTGCGGCGACCCGCTCACCCACTTCTGCACGACCGACGACGTCACCCGCGGACAGGCGGCGCTGTTCGTCGCCCGGGCACTCACCTTCGTCAGCACCGTCGAGCTCGCCCCCCTCGAGGAGCGTCGCGAGCGCCAGGCCGAGATCGACGCCCAGCGCGAAGCCGAGCGTCAGGCCGCCGAAGAGGCCGCCCGTCAGCAGGCCGAGGAAGAGGAGGCCGCACGCCGGGCCGCCGAGGAAGAGGCGCAGCGCCAGGCGGAGCTCGAGAGCGACCCGCGCCTGCAGGACTTCCGCAACCTCGCCCAGTGCGAGTCGAACATGGATCAGCGGGCCTACAACCCGGCCGGCCCGTACTACGGCTACTTCCAGTTCGACAGCCGGACCTGGCAGAGCGTCGGGATGTCCGGTGACCCCCGGGACTACTCGTGGGATGACCAGCTCGCCGCGGCGATGCGCCTGCACGACTCCCGAGGCTGGCAGCCCTGGCCGGCCTGCTCCAGCTACCTCGGACTGCGGTGAGGCCCGTCCGGCACGCGTGACGACGTCGACCCCGGCCACGGCCGGGGTCGACGCCGTCAGTGGCTACCCTGCCGGCGACCGCACCCCGTCCCCGGAGCCGGTGATGCCCCGCGTCGCGATCGACGTCCTCCTCAAGCGCGAGATCCTGGACCCCCAGGGCCGTGCGGTCGAAGAGGCGCTGCCCGGCCTCGGCTTCGAGGGAGTGCGGGACGTGCGGATCGGCAAGCACCTCGAGCTCGAGGTCGACGCCGAGGGCGACGAGCTCGCCGAGCGCCTCGAGGAAGTCTGTGACGGCTTCCTCACCAACCCGGTGATCGAGTCCTACACGTGGCGGGTGATCGGCGAGGACGAGCGTGCCGACGCCTGACACCGTCACCGCCGCCGCACGGGTCTGACGTGGCCGACGAGGGTGACCCCCGTGGACCGCAGGGCGGCCGGCCCCCGTTGCCGCCGTTGCGCACCGACGGGCTCGAGACCCTCGAGGACGGCGAGCCGGTCCTGGCGCGGTGGTTCGTGCTGTCGATGATCGGCCTGGCCCTGGCGGCGGTCGCCGTCACGGTGTGGGGGTTCGCCTCGATCGACCGTGATCCGCTGTCGGCGGCCGAACGCCGGCCACCCGGTTCCGGCGAGGTCACGATCGAACGCGGTCGCGCCGAGCTCGCCGAGACCCGGGACGTCGAGCCGGGCCCCGGATGCATGCAGGGGATCCGGATCGTCGGGGACGACGGCTCCCGTGCCGCGGCGCGGGTCGCTGCCCGACAGGTGTGCGAACTCATCGACACCGGGGAGTTCGACGCCGTCCGGCAGGGCCTGGTCGAGTGGCTCGCCAACGACGGTCAGCTGCGCATCGCCACGTTCGAGCTCGCCGGGGTGGAGTCGTCGGCCCGCGTCGAGGACGAGCGGGTCGTGATCGAGCTCAACGCGAAGTTCCAGTTCGTCGACGCCGCGACCGCCGCCCCCGCGCTGGTGCACCAACTCGTCCTCCTCACCGACGAGGCCTGGCCCGGTGAGGTCGTCGGCGCCCGGACCGAGCTCGCGGCGGCGCGGTTGGAGGCCGAGGCGTGCCGGCACCTGGAGCACGAGGAGCTGCCCCGGGGCTGCGACGACGTCGACGAGCTGCTGGCCGAACCCGACCCGTACGCCGATCTCGTCGAGGTGGGGTTCCGCGACGACCGGTGACGGCGACGTCGGCGGTGGGCGCTACCTTCGGGTCCTCGCCGCAGGTGGAGGTCGTGATGCGCGTCGGTGTGGTGACGTTCCCGGGGTCGCTCGACGACCACGACGCGCGCCTGGCCGTGGCCGCCTGCGGCCACGAGGACGTGCCGCTGTGGCACGCCGACGACGACCTCGCCGGCGTCGACGCCGTGATCGTCCCGGGGGGGTTCAGCTACGGCGACTACCTGCGGTGCGGTGCGGTGGCCCACCGGGCACCGATGATGCAGGCGGTCCGCCGGTTCGCCGACGGCGGCGGGCCGGTGCTCGGGATCTGCAACGGCTTCCAGGTGTTGTGCGAGGCCGGGATGCTGCCGGGCGCGTTGCTCCGGAACGCCGGGCTGCGGTTCGTGTGCCGCGACGTGGTGTGCGTCGTCGAGGCCGCCACGCCGTGGACCGCCGGGTACCAGGTCGGCGAGGAGATCGTGATCCCGGCCAAGCACGGCGAGGGTCGGTACCACGCCTCCGACGACGTCCTCGACGAGCTGGAGGGCACCGGCCGTGTCGTGCTGCGCTACGCGCCGGGGCACAACCCGAACGGTTCGGCGCGTGACATCGCCGGGGTGGCGAACGCCGCCGGCAACGTCGTCGGGGTGATGCCGCACCCCGAGCACGCCGTCGACGAGGCGCTGATCGGCGGCGTCGACGGCCGCGGCTTCTTCACCGACCTACGGGCGGGCGTCGCGGTCGGGTGACGACCCGTCCGTCGGAGCATCGACGGTCAGCGCCCGACGAGCTCGGCCATGGGGTCGTCGGCGTCCGCCCGGCGCTGGGACCACAGCCAGGCCCACAGCCCGAAGTGGGCGAGGATCCCGGCACTCATCACGGCGGCGGGGACCCACGCGCCCTGCGTCGCCAGCAGGATCGTGGCCACGAACGCGCACGCCACCAGGACGGCGCGGAGGATGTTCAGGGCGCGCATCGTCGCCTCCCTGTGTGGTCCGGGGTGGTGGTCCGGGGTGTGTCGGCGGTGTGTCGGTCTGGCACCCGCAGCGTACACGGGCCTCGCCGGTGGCACGCCGGCCGGGGTGGCCGTGGGGTGTCGCCGCGTCCGCAGTACGCTTCGGTCCCCCGCCGCCCCGCTCCGTGATGGACCCCGACGTGACCGACCCACGCCCCACCGCCACGGCGTTCGCCGCCGCTGAGCGGCTCGACGAACCTCGTGCCCGCGCCCTCGGCGAGGAGCTCGGGCTCCGCGGTGACGAGTACGAGCGCATCGTCGCGGCGCTGGGCCGCACCCCGACGGTCTCCGAGTTGGGGATGTACTCGGTGATGTGGTCCGAACACTGCTCGTACAAGTCGTCGAAGGTGCATCTGCGGACCCTGCCGAGCGACGGACCGCAGGTTCTGGTCGGCCCCGGGGAGAACGCCGGCGTCGTCGACGTCGGTGACGGTCTGGCGGTGACGTTCAAGATCGAGTCCCACAACCACCCCAGCTTCGTCGAGCCGTTCCAGGGCGCGGCGACCGGGGTCGGCGGGATCCTGCGCGACATCTTCACGATGGGGGCGCGACCGATCGCGGTGATGGACCCGCTGCGGTTCGGTGACCCCGGCGGCTGGGTCGACGGCACCGGGCGGCGACGCCCCGTCGACGCGCTGCAGCGCCGCCTGGTCGACGGCGTCGTGCGGGGGATCGGCGGGTATGGCAACTGTGTCGGGGTGCCCAACATCGGCGGGGAGACGGTGTTCGATGACACCTACGCCGCCAACCCGCTGGTCAACGTCCTGGCGATCGGGGTGATGCCGCGTGAGCGGCTGCAGCTCGCCCGTGCCCAGTCGCCGGGGCAGGTCGCTGTCCTGCTGGGCTCGGCGACGGGACGTGACGGCATCGGCGGTGCCTCGGTGCTGGCCAGCCAGGAGTTCGACGACGCCCTGGACGCCAAGCGTCCGAACGTGCAGGTCGGCGACCCGTTCGCCGAGAAGCTCCTGATCGAGTGCTGCCTCGAGCTCTACGACGCCGACCTCGTCGCCGGGATCCAGGACATGGGCGCGGCCGGGATCGCGTGCTCGACCTCCGAGCTGGCCTCGGCCGCCTCGTTGGGGATGGACGTCGACCTCGACGCGGTCTCGCTGCGCGAGGCCTCGATGGAGTCATGGGAGATCCTGTGCTCCGAGTCGCAGGAGCGGATGCTCGCCCTGGTCGACCCGGGCAGGATCGACGAGGTGCTCGCGATCGCCGAACGGTGGGGGGTGCCCGCCGACGTGATCGGCGAGGTCGTCGACGGTGACCAGCTCACCCTGCGCCGCCGCGGCGAGGTGGTCGCCGAGGTGCCGGCCCGCTCGCTGGCCGACGAGGGTCCGGAGTACGACCGTGAGCGCCGCCGCCCCGCCTGGCTCGACCAGCTGCAGGCCGTCGACGCCGAGTCCGTCGACCTCGATGCGGTGGCCGGCGGCGACGTCGCGTCGTTCCTGTTGGCGTTCCTGCGTGCCCCGAACACTGCCTCGAAGCAGTGGGTGTACGAGCAGTACGACCAGCACGTGCGGTCCGGGACGGTGCTCGCCCCCGGGATGGGCGACGCCGGGGTGGTGCGGCTGCCGGGCTCGTCCCGCGGGGTGGCGTGCGCCACCGACGGCAACGGGCGTTGGTGCGCGCTGGATCCGCGTGAGGGGGCGCGACGGGTCGTCGCCGAGGCGTTCCGCAACGTCGCCTGCGTCGGGGCCCGGCCGTTGGGGACGACCAACTGCCTGAACTTCGGGAACCCGGAGCGCCCCGAGATCATGTGGCAGCTCGCCGAGGCGGTCGCGGGGATGGGCGAGGCCTGCGCCGAGCTCGACATCCCGGTCACCGGAGGGAACGTCTCGCTGTACAACGAGACCCGGGGGGTGGCGATCCGCCCGACGCCGGTCGTCGGGGTCCTCGGCGTGATCGAGGACGTCGCTGACGCCGTCGGGATCGCGTTCGAGGACGAGAACGACGTCATCCTCCTCGTCGGTGCCCCCACCGTGGACGGGCTGGCCGGCAGCGAGTTGCAGCACTTCCTCGGCGACGAACCCGGCGGTGTCCTGGCCCCCGTCGACCTCGACCTCGAGGGGGCGCTGGCCGAGGTGCTGCACATCGCGGTGCACGAGGGGTTGCTCGCCTCGGCCCACGACGTCTCGGCCGGGGGGTTGTGGGTGACGCTGGCCGAGTCCTGCGCCGCCGGGATGATCGGCGCCGACGTCGCCCTCGCCGAGGACGTCTCGACGGCGCAGGCGCTGTTCAGCGAGTCGCCTGGCCGGGTCGTGGTCACGCTGCACTCGCGGAACGTCAAGCCGTTCGCTCAGCTGTGTGCCGACGCCGAGGTCCCGCTCACCGACATCGGCACCGTCGGCGGCGAGCGGCTCACGATCCGCGACGTCGTCGACCTCGACCTCGCGGCGGTCGAGGAGGCGTTCGACGCCGGCCTCCCCGAGGCGCTGGGCGGTCCGGTCTCCGAGGTCCCCGGCGTCTGACCCTGCCAGCGCGCACCGATGGATGCGGCGTCGGGGCCGGGGCGTGCCGCCACCGGCCTCGCCGCGTCCGGTCTCAGGCCACCGGCGGGGCGGGGCGTGGGGGGGCGACCTCGTCGAGCTCGCCGGTGCGGACGTTCAGGACGTACCCGCCGACCTCGAACCCCTCGGGGCGGTCGGGCCAGCCCAGCAGGTCCTCGCAGTCGCCGCGCACCGCCTCGGCGACGTCGGTGAAGGAGTGCCAGTCACGCGGTTCGGCCGGGTGGCCCATGACCTCGGCGAGGCGTTCGGGGAGGTCCCCGGTCGGGTCCGCCAGCCCGCAGTCGGTGTGGCCGACCACGGCGACGTACCGGGTGCCCAGCAGGTGCGTGGACAGGGCCAGCGAGCGCCGCACGTCGTCGGTGACCCGTGCACCGGCGACCCGGATCACGTGGGCGTCGCCGAGCTCGAGCCCCAGCGTCGGGAACGCCGCGATCCGCGAGTCCATGCAGGTCACGACGGCGAGGTTGCGTACCGGACGCACGGGGAGGTCCCGGTGGGCACCGGAGGCGACGTAGGCGCGGTTCGCGGCGACGAGGGCATCGAAGGGCGGCACGGCGGTGACCTCTCGGGTTCGGGGACGGCCGCGGACAGTACCCGGCCGGTCGGTCACCTAGAGTCGGCCGGTGTCACGCCCCCGACGACGAGGTGATCGCCGTGTCCGCAGCGTCCGGCCCC
>SLDB01000354.1 GCA_007125475.1 Nitriliruptoraceae bacterium
CGTGGGCCGGCGTGGTCGAACTCGCTGTTCGAGGACAACGCCGAGTTCGGCCTCGGGATCCGCCTCGGGCTCGACGAACAGCGCATCGTCGCCGAGCACCTGCTGCGGCAGCTGGCCGGAGACCTCGGCGAGGACCTCGTCGACGCCCTCCTCGGCGGGGTGTCGGCCGCCGACGAAGCCGGTCTCGCCGACCAGCGCGACCGGGTCGCCGAACTGCGCCGCCGGTTGGCGTCGGTCACCGGTGAGCTCCGGGTGGCGGCGCGCCACCTGGAGGCGATCGCCGGGGCGCTGGTCCGCCGCGACGTGTGGATCGTCGGAGGGGACGGCTGGGCCTACGACATCGGGTTCGGCGGGCTCGACCACGTCCTGGCCTCCGGCGCCGACGTCAACGTGCTGGTCCTTGACACCGAGGTGTACTCCAACACCGGGGGCCAGGCCTCGAAGGCGACCCCGCGTGGTGCCGTCGCCCGTTTCGCCACGTCCGGCAAGGAGACCCCCAAGAAGGACCTCGGCCTCCTGGCGATGCAGTACGGCAGCGTCTACGTCGCCCAGGTCGCCCTCGGTGCGAACGAGATGCAGACGATCAAAGCGTTCCGCGAGGCCGAGGCGTGGCCGGGACCCTCGCTGCTGCTGGCTTACTCGACCTGCATCGCCCACGGCGTCGACATGCGGCACTCGATGGACCGCATGGAGCTCGCCGTGGACACCGGGTACTGGCCGCTGTTCCGCTACCAGCCCCAGGACGCCGACGACGCGACCCCGCTCACCCTCGACTCGCGACCACCGAAGCGCGCGGTCGAGGAGTTCCTCGCCACCGAGGGCAGATTCGAGGTCCTGGCACGCAACGACCCTGAGCGGGCGGCGCGGCTGCGGTCGCAGATCGCCCACGACATCACCGAACGCCGGGCGTACTACGAGCAGCTCGCCGGTGTTCAGCGACGGCTGCATGAGGACGGGGACGAGTCGGCCCCCACCAGCGATGACGACGACGGGCGGGAGGGATCATGAGCGACGAGGTCTGGGGGCTCTTCGACGACGACGGCCTCGTCGGCGTGGGTCGCAAGGTCACCGGTGACCGCCGCACGGTCGGCGAGGTCGACCTGGCGGTGCGCTACCTGGGGCTCGAGCTGCCCACGCCGGTGGTCGCCTCGGCGAGCCCGATCAACAGCGACCCAAGGGTCTGGCCCGAGTTGCAGGCCGCCGGGGTGGGGGCGGTGGTCCTGCCCAGTCTGTTCGAGGAGCAGCTCGAGGAGGAGTCGCGCCAGGCCGACGAATTGTTCGGGTTGGCGTCCGACACCAACCCGGAGGCGACCGCGGGGTACTTCCCGGTCCTCACCGCCTACAACCACGGGTTGCAGCGGTACCTCGACACGATCACGGCGGCGAAACGGGCGTTGCAGATCCCGGTGATCGCGAGCCTGAACGGGGTCACCCCGGGTGGGTGGACGGGTTACGCCCGCGAGCTCGCCGACGCCGGCGCCGACGCGATCGAACTGAACGTCTACCGGGTCGCCGCCGATCCGGCCTTCGACGCCGCCGCCGTCGAGGCCGAGACCCTGGCGGTCGTCGAGGCGGTCGTGGCGGCGTGCGACGTCCCGGTCGCGGTGAAGCTCTCGCCGTACTGGTCGGCGCTGGCCAACTTCGCGGTCCGCCTCGTCGAGGCCGGCGCGGCGGGGCTGGTGATGTTCAACCGCTTCTACCAACCCGACATCGACGTCGAGGCGTTGCGCGTCGGCCCACGCCTGGTCCTGTCCACGTCCCAGGAGTTGCGTCTGCCGCTGCGGTGGTCGGCGTTGCTGCACGGCCGCGTCGACGCCTCGATCGGGTTGAGCACCGGGGTGCACGAGCCCGACGACGTCGTCAAGGCGCTCGCGGCCGGCGCCGACGTCGCGATGACGACCTCGGCGCTGCTGCACCACGGCCCGGCCCATGCCGGCGTCCTGGTCTCCGGGTTGCGCCGATGGCTCGCCGACCACGGTTACGACGGGGCGAGCCAACTCACGGGGGCGATGAGCCAGCGAGCGGTAACGGATCCCGCCGCGTTCGAGCGGGCGAACTACCTCGAGGAGATCACGACCGCGGCGCGCTCCTTCCGACGCTGAGCCGGACGTGCCTCGGCCGGCGGCGGGTCAGCAGGGCTGTGGCTCGCCGGCGGTGTCGGCCCCGACGGCGGCCTCGATGGCGGCGGCGAGTTGGCGGATCGTGTAGGGCTTGTCGAGCCACGCACTGACCTCGTCGGCGGCGAGGTCGTACGCCGACGCGGCGTCGGCGTACCCGGAACACAGGATCACCGGGAGCAGTGGCCGGTGGGCACGGGCGTCACGCAGCAGCTGCACGCCGTCACGACCCGGCATCGTCAGGTCGGTGATCACGATGTCGAACGCCTCCGGTGCGGCGGCGAACGCCGTCATCGCGTCGTCGCCGTCGACGGCCGGTGTCACCATGTGGCCGAGGTGACCGAGCGCCTGCGCCATGGTGGTCCGCAGCTGTTGTTCGTCGTCCACGAGGAGGATGCGGATCCCCGCCGTGCCGCCGTGGTCGCGCCGGGTTCCGGTCGTCTCGACGGCCTTGAGGACCTGCGGTCCCGGCTGCCCGGCCAGCGGCACCGCGTCGACGGCCTCTCCGTCGACGGGCAGCGTGATCGTGAACGTCGCTCCCTGCCCCGGGCGGGAGTCCACGTCGATCTCCCCGCGCAGTGAGGTCACGGCGGCGTGGACGCTGGCCAAGCCCAGCCCGGTTCCCTCGGTCGGTCCTTTCGTGGTGAAGAACGGGTCGAAGATCCTGCGCAGGTGCTCGGGGGCGATCCCCGGTCCGTTGTCGGACACGGTGAGGGCGAGCCGGGGTGTTGCGGCGTCGTCGCCGGCGTGGTGCAGCCCGATGCGCACCCGAGGAGAGTCGGTGTCGCTGGCGACCAGGGCCTGGGTGGCGTTCGTGACGAGGTTGATCAGGATCTGGTCGATCTCGGTGGTGCGCAGCCGGACCGGCCCGTCGGCGGCGAGGTCGGTGAGCAGGGCCACGCGTGAGGGCAGCGAGGCGCGCAGCAGTGGGAGGGTGTCGTAGACGGTGTCCAGCAGCGAGGTCGCGTGGCGGTCGACGTCGGTGTGGCGCCCGAACGTCATCATCTGACGGACGACGTCCCGGGCACGTCCGCACGCGGTGATGATCGTGCCCATGTCCTCGTCGATCCCCGGCGCCCCGGGCTGCAGCTGACGGGCCTCGGCGACCGCCAGAACGGTCGCCAGGACGTTGTTGAAGTCGTGGGCGACGCCGCTCGCCAACGTGCCGAGGGCTTCGAGCTTCTCGGAGCGGCGCAGGTGCACCTCCATCTGGCGTTCGGTGGTGACGTCGCGCAGGACGGCGACGAACGCCTCGACGGCGCCGTCGGGGGAGCGCACCGGTGCGAGCTCGGCGTCCAGGACGATCTCGTCCGCCGACGACGCCAGCCGCACGTCGCCGCTCCAGGGCCGTTGCGCCTCGATGGCGTCGCGCAGCGCCGAGGCGTGCTCGTCACCACCGAGCTCGTCGATCCGCGTGATCCGGGGAACGACCGGGTCGGCGACGAGGTCGTTGGCCGAGTGGTTGGTGTAGACCACGGTGCCGTCGACGTCGGCGATGAGGATGAGGTCGCGTGCCTGGGCGATGGCCTTGGCCAGCCGGTGGACCTCGGCTTCGGCCCGGCGACGCTCGGCGACCTCGTGCTCGAGCTCGAGGTTGCGTTCGGCCAGGTGCTGACGCTGCTCCTCGAGTGAGTGGGACGTCGCCTGCTCGTTCGCGATCGAGGACTCCAGCCGTCGCAGCACCACGGCGGCGGGGATGGTGAGGACCGAGGTGACGAACACGATGTTGAGGGCGATCACCAGCCACTCCAGGGTGCCGTGATCACCGAGGGCGAAGACGCGGTCGTCGACGTGGTCGAGGAGGCCGGCGGCGACGAGGGTGACGGCCGTGATCGCGATCGCGAGCACCGCGGGGCGTAGCCCCAGCAGCAGGGCGGTGATCACCGGGAACGCGATGAGGTAGACCTGGCCGGTGACGCCGACGAACCCGAGGAACCAGGCTCCGACGGCGTAGGTGAGCACGATCAGCCCCAGCGAGCGCGTGCGGTAGCCCAGCCGGGGCCAGAACGTCAGGACCGCGAGCGCGCCGAGGGCGACGAGGTCGACGGCGGCGATCGCGTGGTGTCCGTTCGCGGCGGCGAACACCACGCTGGGGATCACCGCGATCGTGGCCAGCACGAACACGACGCGCAGGATCGACGCGAGCATCCTCACGCGCCAGGCTTCGACCGCCGGCCGGGTACCCGGCGGTTCGCGGTCCGTGTCCATCACCTCTCCGCGGCCTCGTGGTGGCCGGCCTACCGACTGGCCCCCCGTCCTCTGAGGATCGGCTGCTGACGGGTGGGACTGAAGCCCTGATTCCGCGCGGGTTCGACGTCGGGTGCCGGCCCGCGCCCACCCGTGTCGTAGCGGTCCCACAGCGCCAGGAGGCTGGGGAGCACCAGCACGGCCGCGACGACGGAGAACACGATCGCGTACACGATGACGTAGCCGAGTTGCTCGAACGGGGCGAGCGTCGAGGTGACCAGCACCCCGAACCCGATCGCGGTGGTGAGCGCGGATCCCACCAGCGCCCCACCGGTGTCCCGCAGGGTGCGGCGCAGGGCCAGCTCGCGGCCCTCGGCCCGCCCACGCTCCTCGAGGAAGCGGGAGGTGACGTGGATCGTGAACGGCACCCCGATCCCGATCGAGAGCGCCGCGAGCGTCGCCGTGACCGGGTTGAGGGGGACTCCGGTGAGCGCCATCGTCCCGAACGTCAGCGCGAGGACGAGCCCGACGGGGGCGACGGTGACCACACCCAGCAGCGGACGGCGCGCGCTGAAAGTGAAATGGATCGTCAACAGCGCCATCGCGGCGCCGAGGGCGATGAGCAGGGAGCGCAGTTGGGAGTCCTCGATGTCCTGGCCGATCCCGGCCTGCAGGATCTCCTCGGAGGTCACGACCACCTCGGCGCCGGCCTCGCTCACCGGGTCGAAGGCGGTCTTCAGGTCCTCAGCCAGGCGCCAGGCACCGGCCTGGCCGGCGGAGGTGCGCACCTCGACGCGGGTCGACCACCCGTCCCCGGTGGGTGCCAGCACCGCGTCGGCGGTGTCGGACTCCTCGATCAGTAGCCGGTAGGCGGCGTCGACGTCGCCGTCGTCGGCGATCCGACCGTCGGCGGAGACCCCGAACCCGGTGAGGGCGTCGGCGAGTTCGTCGTCGACGCCCCGTAGCACGGAGGCGATCGAGGTGGCGTCGGTCCGGCCGGCGACGGTGTCGACGTCCTCGATCTCCGCGCTCACCTCGACGGCCTCGAGGACGGCGTTGTGCACCGCCGGATCGTCGAGCGGACCACGTACCAGGACCTGGGTCGACTCCTCGAACCCCCCGTTGAACGCGGATTCGAGGACCTCGAAGGTCTCCAGCAGCGGTTCGTCACTGGGGACGAAGTCGGTGAGGGAGAACTCCGAGTCCAGCTGGGTGTAGCCGTACCCGCCGAGCCCGACGAGTGCGACGGCGGCGACCAGCGTCGCTCCCGGTCGTCGCTCGGCGAGCCAGGCGGTGCGGGCGATCGTGCGCGGCAGAGCGGACTGGCGGGTGCGGGCGAGCGCGCCCGTCGGGAGGCGGTCTGCTGCGGCACCGCGACGGTCCAGCAGGGTGCGGGCCGCCAACAGCAGGGTGAGGGCGAGGACGAACGCGGCGGCGATCCCGACGGCCGCGAGCACCCCCAGCGTCGCGAGGAACTCGACGGGGCTTGCCAGGTTGGTGAGGAAGCCGATCGCGGTGGCCGCGGTGCACAGCGCCAACGTCAGCCCCACCGTGCGGCCGGTGGTCCCCGCGGCGGCGGTGGGGTGTGCCCGACCGCCGAGCTCGCTTCGGTACCGCGCCAACAGGTGGATGGCGAAGTCGACCCCGAGGCCGACGATCAGGATCGGCACGATCTGGGTCTGGGGGGAGAAGTACCCGATCAACCCGGCGTAGTCGGGTCCGAGGAGCACCCCGGCGCCCTGCATCCACACCACCGCGAGGACGATCACCGCCAGGGTGAGTCCTACGTCGGCGGCGGTGCGGCGCACGAGGACGCCCCGTCGCCCGTCGTTGCCCGGGGTCCAGTACACGGCCGCGAGGACCACGAGGATGATCGCCAACGCGGTGCCGAAGAGGCGACCGACCTCGGGGCCGATGTCTCCGCTGGAGAGGAGCAGCCCGAAGCTGAAGGCGGTGGCGGTGACGCCGTCGGGGAGGTCGGCGGCGGCGATCACGTCGGCCAGCTCCTCCTGGCGTGCCGTCGTCGCGGCCTCGTCGAGCCCCTCGACGTCCTGGAACACCAGCACGAGTCCGGTCCGGGCGTCGTCGGCCAGGAGCCCGTCGACGAGGCCGGCGACCTCGTCGGGGAGGCGTTCGCGGCCCTCCTCCTGCAGGTCGCGTACGGCGGCGTCGTCGAGTTCGGCGACGTCGATCCCCGCGGCGTCGACCGCGGCCTCGGCGGGGTCGAGGTAGGAGGCGATCGGCGGCTGTTGGCCGCCGGTGACGAGGGTGTCGGCGGCGTCGGAGGTGGTGATCGCCTCCCGGATCGAGCCGGCGGCCCGTAACCCGTCGACCGAGCGCAGGTCCCGGTCGGACTCGACGACGACCTGCGTCACGGCCTGTGACTCACCGAACTCCGCATCCAGGACGTCGAGGGCCTCGGAGAGCTCGTTGTCGACCGCGACGCCGTCTTCGCTGACCATCTGCGTGGCGAACCCACCGAGGACCACGGTTGCCAGCACCACGCCGGCGATGGTGACCAGTGGTCGGCTGGTGACGAATCGCGTCACGGCTCCGAGGATCCGGTCCATGCTCGGCTCCACCGTCGGTCGTCGCACGTCCGGGGTGCGTCTGCGCCCCTGGGCTGTTCGGCGCCGGCGCCGCGATGGTTGGTGGCAGACGGGTCACCGATGCCCGGTCACCGATGCCCGGTCACCGATGCCGGACCGAATCGGCCGTCCGGGGCCGGTCGGCCCGGGTCACTCCGGCCGGGTGAGCACGTCGACGTCTCTGGCGGCGGCATCGCGCCTGGCAGCGTGTGTGGGGCCTTCCGGGACGTGGGCGGGACGCACCGCGTCGAGTTCACGGCGCAGCACCGGCACGACCTCGGTGCCGAGGAGCTCGAGTTGTTCGAGGACGGTCTTCTGGGGGAGGCCGGCGTGGTCGATGAGGAAGAGCTGTCGCTGGTAGTCGCCGACGTACTCCCGGAAGCCGAGGGTGCGCTCGATCACCTGCTGGGGGCTGCCGACCGTCAGAGGAGTCTCGGCCGTGAACTCCTCGAGCGAGGGGCCACCGCCGTACACCGGCGCGTCGTCGAAGTACGGCCGGAACTCGGCGACGGCGTCCTGGGAGTTGTGCCGCATGAAGACCTGGCCGCCGAGCCCGACCACCGCCTGCTCGGCGGTGCCGTGGCCGTGGTGCTCGTAGCGTTCGCGGTAGAGCGCGACCATGCGTTCGGTGTGCTCCGGCGGCCAGAAGATGTGGTTGGCGAAGAAGCCGTCGCCGTACGCCGCAGCGAGCTCGGGGATCTGCGGGGTGCGGATCGATCCATGCCACACGAACGGTGGGGTGTCGTCCAGCGGACGCGGGGTGGCCGTGAAGCCGCGCAGCGGGGTGCGGAACCGGCCTTCCCAGTCGACGACGTCCTCCCGCCACAGCCGGTGCAGCAGGCCGTAGTTCTCGACCGTGAGCGGCAGCGCGTTCTGGATCTGTTGGCCGAACCACGGGTACACCGGGGCCATGTTCCCGCGTCCGAGCATCAGGTCGACGCGACCGTCGGCGAGGTGCTGCAGCATCGCGTAGTCCTCGGCGATCTTCACCGGGTCGTTGGTGGTGATCAGCGTCGTCGAGGTCGACAGGATCAACCGCTGCGTGCGGGCCGCGATGTAGCCCAGCATCGTCGTCGGCGACGAGGGGACGAACGGCGGGTTGTGGTGTTCGCCGGTGGCGAAGACGTCGAGGCCCACCTCCTCGGCGGTGACGGCGATCTCCACCATCGCCTTGATCCGGTCGGCCTCGGTGGGGGGGCGGCCGGTGGTGGGGTCGGGGGGGACGTCACCGACCGTGAACACACCGAAC
>SLDB01000219.1 GCA_007125475.1 Nitriliruptoraceae bacterium
CGGCGGCCGGCCCACCCCGCGGACGGTGCGCGACGGCGAGGTCCGCGGTGGCGACGGCGCGGCCGCGGCCGGTGCCGGGAGCGACGGTGGGCGCTGAAGCGGAGCTCGTCGTCGCCCTCCTCGACGGGGGTGACCTCGCCGAACCGTTGCAGCGCGCCTGCGGCCACACCGTCGTCGCCACCACCCGCGACGACCACCTCGACGTCGCCGGTGGGCTCGCCGCCGAAGACGTCCTGGTCGTCGGCCTCGCCGCCGTTCCGTGGCCGGTCGAACCCCAGCTGCACGCCGAAGGCTCGGCGAGCCTGCCGGCCTACACCGGCGTGGTGTCCTGGCACGCCCTGCCGGCGCTGCACACCTCGCTGGCCCACGCCATCGAGCCGGCGGTCCGCGCCGGGGCGCACGTGCTGATCACCGCCCCCGACCCGGGCCCGGACACCGACCCGGGCGACCTCACCTTCCTGCGCGAGGTCGCCCAGGCCCTCGACGCCCGGCTCGGGCTGACCTCGCGCTCGATCGCTTGGCGGGGGGAGAGCCGCACCCCGACGGCGGTCGATGCGCTCACCAGCCTCGTCGAGGCGCACGGCAAACCCGACGTCATCGAGTGCCCGGTCGCGCCGGGGACCGGCCCGGATCCGCGTCTGGCGGCCGCCGCCGACGAGTTGGGTGCCCGGGTCAGCTGCGCCGACCTGGGGCGTGCCACCCTCATCGAGCTGCTGGCCGAGGTCGTCGCCACCGTCGCCGACCACGAAGCCGACACCCCGCCACCGGCGAGCTGGTCGTGACCCGCCGCGTCGCCGTGATCGGGGGAGGGGTGACGGGGCTTTCCACCGCCCACCGCCTGGCCGCCGACGCCGAGGTGGTGCTCTTCGAAGCCGGCGACCGCCTCGGCGGGCAGGTCCACACCCGCTCACTGGGCGGAACGGCCGTCGACGTCGGTGCCGACGCGTTCCTGGCACGCCAGCCGGAGGCCGACGAGCTCGCCCGCGAGCTCGGGCTCGGCGCCGACCTCGTCGAACCGTCGACCGGCCAGGTGTGGCTGTGGGCCCGCGGCCGGCGCCGGCCGCTCCCTGACGGGGCGATCTTCGGGGCGCCGACCGCGCTCGCCCCCCTTGTGCGCAGCCGGGTGCTCACCCCGGCGTCGTTGGCCCGGGCCGCCCTCGAACCGCTGCTGCCCGCCCGGGCGGTCACCACCGACCGCAGCGTCACCGACCTGGTGGCACCCCGGTTCGGTCACGGCGTCGTCGAAGGCCTCGTCGAACCGCTGTTGGGCGGGGTGTACGCCGGGGACCCCGGCCGGCTCTCGGCGCAGGCGGCCACCCCGCCGCTGTGGGCCGCCGCGGTACGCGGCCGGTCACTGACCCGCGGCTTGCTGGCGAACCGGCGTGAGGCGCCACCGGCCCACGGGCCGGTGTTCCGCACCGTCACCGGCGGGTTGACGCGGTTCGTCGAGGCCCTCGCCACCCAGCTGGGGGAGCGTGTCCGCACCGGTGCGCCGGTCGAGGTCATCCGCGCCGACGGGGCCCGGTGGCGGGTCGAGTCACCCGACCCGGCCGCAGAGGGGGCGTTCGACGCCGTCGTCGTCGCGCTGCCGGCCCCGGCCGCCGCCCGGCTGCTGGCCGACGCCGCGCCCGACACCGCCGCTGGGCTGGCCTCGATCGCGACCGCCTCGGTCGGGGTCGTCAGCCTCGCCTACCCGTGGCAGGCCGCCGCGAACGCGATGGACGGCAGCGGTGTGCTGGTGCCGCGTCGCGAGGGTCGGCTGGTGAAGGCCGTGACGGTGAGCTCGCGCAAGTGGCCGCACCTCGCCGACGCGGGGCGGTTCCTGGTGCGTGCGTCGGTGGGCCGGATCGACGACACCGCCTGGCTCGAGCTCGACGACGCCGCCCTCGTCGACCGGGTCGACGCCGAGGTCCGCGAACTGGTGGGCCTTCACGCCACCGCCGAGGAGTCGCTGGTGACCCGGTGGCTCGACGCGTTGCCGCAGTACGAGGTCGGCCACGTCGAGCGCACCGCCGCGATCCGTGCCGCCGCACCCGCCGGGATCTTCATCGGCGGGTCGGCGTTCGACGGGGTCGGGCTCGCCGGCCGCGTCCGCGATGCACGCCACCTCGCCGCGGCGGTCCACCGACACCTGACCACCGACGGGGCACCGGGGCAGTGACGCGCCGGTGCCCGGCGGCGTGCGTCGGCGGCGCCTACACCACCCCGGCCTCGCGCAGGCGGGTGATCTCGGCCTCGTCGAAGCCGAGCTCACCGAGGACCTCATCGGTGTGCTGGCCCGGCATCGGGGAGGCGGAGTGGATCTCCGAGCGGGTCCGGCTCATCCGCACCGGGTGACGAAGGATCTTCACCTTCCCGCGGCTGGCGTGGTCGACCTCGGCGCCCATAGCGAGGTGTTCGACCTGCGGGTCAGCGAACACCTCGTCGATCGTGTTCACCGGTCCGCAGGGGATCCCGGCCTCATCCAGCACCGCGGTCCACTCCGCTTTGGTGCGGGTGGTCAGCACCGCCTGGATCGCCTCCTCGAGCCGGGTGCGGTTCGCCACCCGCGACTGCGGCTCGGCGAAGTCCGGGTCGTCCAGGAGCTCGGTGGTCCCGGTCGCCTTGCAGAACCGCTCGAAGAGCTCGTTCGTCGAGGCGGCGACGTTGAGGTGGCCGTCGGAGGCCCGGAACGTCCCCATCGGCGAGTTCGACGGGTGGTGGTTCCCCGCCGGGGTGGGCACCTCGCCGTCGGTGATGTAGCGGGTCGCCTGAAAGTCGAGGAACGAGATCATCGCCTCGATCAGCGAGAGCTGGACCCACTGGCCCTTCCCGCTGGTCTGGCGCTCGTGCAACGCCACCAGGATCCCGATCGCCAGTTGATGGCCGGCGGCGAGGTCGGAGATCGCGATCCCGGCCCGGGTCGGGGCGCTGTGCTCGTCGCCGGTGATGCTCATCAACCCGCCCATCCCCTGGATGATCTGGTCGACGGCGCCCTTGTCGGAGTAGGGCCCGTCCTGACCGAACCCGGAGATGCTGGCGTAGATCAGCCGCGGGTTGATCGCCGACAGCGCCTCGTAGTCGATCCCCAGCCGGTGCTTCACCGGTGGGCGGTAGTTCTCGACGACGACGTCGGCGTCGGCGATGAGCCGTTCGAACACCTTCCGGCCCTCGTCGGACTTCAGGTCGAGGGTGACCACCCGCTTGTTGCGGTGCAGGTTCATGTAGTCGGAGCTGTCGTAGGAGCCGGAGAGCTCGCCCCGGCCGCCGGGGCGCTCGACCCGGATCACGTTCGCGCCCCAGTCGCCGAGTTGGCGGACCGCGGTCGGGCCGGCCCGGGCGATGGTGAGGTCGACCACGTTGATGTCGCTCAGTGCCGTCATGGGTTCCTCCGAGGGTTCGGTTCGCGCTCGTTCGGGTCGGGGTTGCTGCTGGTACGGCTCACAGCGCCTTGGACATGCCGCCGTCCACGACCAGGCGCTGGCCGGTGACGTAGCCGTTCCGCGGCGAGATCAGCAGCGCCGCGAACGGTGCGAGCTCGCTCGCCTCGCCGAAGCGCTGCAGGGGGATGTTCGCGGCCGCGTAGGCGTCGCGGGCCGCGTCGTCGGCGAATCGCTTCTTCGTCTGGTTGCTCTTCACCCGCCCCGGGGCGATGCAGTTCACCAGGATGCCTTCGGGGCCGACCTCCCGGCTCAGCGACTTCGCCACCGCTTCGGTCCCGGCCTTGGCGGCGTTCGAGACGATGTGGTTCTCGCGTGGCTCGCTGGCTGACAGCGCGGTGACGAACAGGATCCTGCCGGTGCGCTCACGCAGGTGGGGGAGTGCCGCACGGGCGATCCGCACCCCACTGTGCAGGTCGAGTTCCATCCCCCAGCGCCACAGGCGTTCGTCGGCGTTCTCGACGGTGCCGTCGATGCCCTGTCCGGCGTTGGAGATCAACGCGTCGAGCCCGCCGAGGGCGGTGACGGCGTCGTCGACCACACCCTGCTGCTGGTCCGGGTCGCTGAGGTCGGCGCGGAGCAGCGCCTCGGCCCCGGCCGGCGCCTGCGAGTCGGGGCGGTAGCCGACGCACGCCACCCGGGCCCCCTCGGCGATGAGCTCTTCGGCGATCGCGTACCCGATCCCGCTGGTCGCTCCGGTGACCAGCACCCGCCAGCCTGCGAGTCCGAGGTCCACGTCAGCCTCCTGCCACGTCGTGGGTGATGGCCAGCGGCAGCGTCACCGCGCCCATGGTGGGGAACATCATGTTCTTGCCGCGGATCGAGCCGCACACCACGATGCGGATGTCGTCGGGGTCGTTGACGATCGGCATGAGGCGCTGCTCGAGCTCCTCGTCGGAGGCGTCGAACAGCTCGAGGAAGCGGGGTTGGATGTTGCCCTGCTCGGCGAGCTTGCGCAGCGGCTCCATGAGCTGCCGGGCCGGGGCCCGCATCGCCTCGTGCAGCCGCTCGGCGGTCTCGCGCTTCGACAGGCCGGCCTCGGCGATCGGCCCGGCGTGTGCCGGCGACATCAGCAGCAGCCGCCCCTCGTGCGGGTCGTCCTGGCCCGGGAAGCGACGGAAGTAGCCCATCAGGTCCATCACCCCGTTCTTCGCCGCGATCGCCCGGATGAGGTTGTCGATCGAGGTCTGGCCCTGGAACCCGATGTCCCACTCGCCGCTGGTGACCACCATCGAGATCGTGCTCTGGGCCGGGTCGAAGCCGGCGTCGGCGGCGTAGCTCGGCCACGGGGACTCGGTCTCGTTCTCGGCGACGATCATCCCGTACTTGCGGGGGCTGCCCATCACGTCGTTGTCGAGGACCCCCGGCTTCCACTGTCCGAGGTTGCGCAGCGACATCACCAGCGCACGCATGATGCGCTGGCTGACGAGGTTCTCGGTCCCCGGTCCCAGCTGGTTCCGCCGCACGTCGTCGCCGAGGTGCTCGCGTGCCGGGCCGTTGACGACGAAGAAATGGCCGTGGGAGGTGGTCGAGCTCAGCCCGATGGTGCGGAACGGCTCGCGCATCTGCTCGATCGTGCGCAGGCACGTCACGACGAACGGCAGGTCGTCGGGTTCGCACCCGGCCATCGCGGCGTTCGCGGCGATGAGCCGCAGGGTGGCGGTGCCCTGGCCCGGCGGGATGCTGAACAGCGGAGCGTCGGGGTCGATCTGGTCGGCGTAGGCGGCGACGAGCTCGTCGACGACGTCGGTGCGCGGCGGCAGCGTCACGTTGCCGTCGGACCAGCCGCGTTCGGCGAGCTCCCGGGAGGCCGCCGCGGTGCTGGTGTCGTGTCCGAAGTCGTGCCGTTGGGGGATCGACGGCACCGCGTCCTGCGCCCCGGAGTCCGGTGGCTCGAGGCCTTCACGCCCAGCTGGGTCGAGGAGGTCCAGCAGGACCTCGACGACGGTGAAGGTCTGCTCACGGGAGGCGGCAGCGTCGAGGTTGTTGTAGACCCTGGGCACGGTGACGTAGGGCAGGGCGGAGAACCCCTTGGCCCGCACGGTGGCGAGCAGCGGGGTCTCGAAGGCGGCGGCGGCGAGGATCACGGTGGGGATCCCTTTGCGTTCCAACTGAACGCAGTCGTGGACGAGCCACGACGTACACGAGCCTCAGTCGGCCGGGGCGCCGATCACCGCGTCGACGGTGGCCGCCAACTCGGCGATGTCGTCGAGTGGGGTCGGCATCCCGCCTTTGAGGATCTCCTCGGGCTTCCAGGCCGGCCGCAGCTCGGCAAGGCGTTCGACGACGGCCTCGAGGGCGACGTCACCGTTGGGCTTGCCGTTCCACAACAGCCCCAGCCGGACCGGGGCGTCCCGGGCGACGCCGGGGGCGGTCGAGCCGGTCGAGGCGCCGAAATCGATCGCCAACGGTGCGTACACCTTCATCGTCGGTTCCTTCATCGTCGTCTCCGCGCGTCAACGGCGCGGTCGGCGGGTCGTGCCCGCCGGTGGGGGTGCGATGGCGCCGCCGTGGTCAGCGGTTCTGCCACTCGGCGGTGCGCTTCTCGACGAACGCGGCCCGCCCCTCCTTGAAGTCCTGGCTCCCGTAGACCCGGCGGATGAGGTCCTCGCCCGTCGGCGTGGTGGCGTCCACGATCCGGCGCACCGCCTCCTTCACCCCGCTCATCGTCAGCGGGGCGCGGCGGGAGATCACCCCGACGAGCTCGTCGACGCGGGCATCGAGGTCGTCACGCGGGTGGACCTCGGTGACCAGGCCGGCGGCCAGTGCCTCCTGGGCGTCCCACAGGCGGGCGGTGAAGATCATCTCCTTGGTCCGGGCCGGGCCGATCAACGCGACCAGGCGGCTGAGGCTGTTCATCGCCGGCATGTTCCCCAGCGTCCGCGCCACGGGGACACCGAAGCGCGAGTCGTCGGTGACGATCCGCAGGTCGCACATCGCCGCCATGAACAGCCCACCGCCGACGGCGAACCCGTCGACCACCGCGATGGTGGGGACGTTGACCCGCTCGATCCCCATGAACATCGGCTCGACCTTGGCGTTGTAGGCCAGGCCGTCGTCGCCGGTCTCGAACTCGAGGAACTGGCGGATGTCGGTCCCGGCGACGAACGCCTCCCCGCCGGCGCCGCGGAACACCGCGACGCGGATGTCGTCGTCGCCGTTGATCGTCTGGAGGTGTTCGAAGAGCTCGTCGTACATCTTCCAGGTCATCGCGTTGCGGGCGTGCGGTCGGTTGAAGGTCACGTGCGCGACCATGCCGTCACGCTCGAAGGTGACGGTGCCGTCGTCGTCGCTCATGTCTGGATCCTTTGTCGGGGTCGGTGGCGGGAGTTCCGCCGCGATCCGCGTCGATGTCCGAGCGCGGCCGCCGTCGTGGGCCGATCCGGGTCAGCCGGTCGAGGTGGGGGTCTTGTCGCGGCCTGCCCGCACCACCTTGCGCACGTTCCGCTTGATCATCGGGCTGAACGGCGGCCAGACGAGGACGAACGCGATGAGGATCAGCAGGACCAACGACACCGGCCGCTGGAAGAAGATCCCGGGGACGTCGCCGCGCGCAATCTGGTACGTGCGGTGCAGGTTGAGCTCGGCCAATGGTCCCAGGATGATCCCCAGGATCAGCGCGATGATCGGGAAGTTGAAACGTATGAGGAAATAGCCGACCACTCCGAAGAACAGCGCCTGGAGCACGTACCAGAACGCGTACCCGAGGACGAAGGCGCCCATGAAGGAGACGACGATGATCGCCGGGATCAGCAGGTTCACCGGCATCACGGTGACGTAGCTGAACTGCTTGGCCAGCAGGATCCCGATGGTGAACGAGAGCAGCCCACCGATGATGATCGACCCGATCATCACGTAGGTCAGGACGATGTCCTCATCGAACATGTTCGGGCCGGGCCGCACGCCAGCGAGGAGGAGGGCGACCAACAGCACGGCGGTCGCGCCACTGCCGGGGATCCCGAACGCGACGGTGGGCACGATCGAGCCGGAGATCGTGGCGTTGTTCGAGGCGTCGACCGAGACGATGCCCCCCGGATGCCCCTTGCCGTACTCCTCAGGGGTCTTCGACGAGCGTCGGGCCTCGGCGTAGGCCAGGAAGTTGCACACCGTGGCTCCCTGGCCGGGGACCGTCCCGATCAGCACGCCCATCACCGACGCCTTGATCGCGATCCGCCACTCGCGGATCGTCCGGCGGATCCCCTCGATCCGGCTGCCCTCCGGGGCCAACGAGTTCGCGATCGAGTCCCCGTGCAGGCCGGCGAGCCGCATCATCTCGGCGACGGCGAACACCCCGATGAACGCCGCGATCAGGTCGATGCCCGTGAACAGTTGCGGGATGTCCATCGTGAAGCGTGGTCGGGCGCTCAGCTGGCTGGAGCCGATGCTGGCGATGAAGCAGCCGAGCACGGCGGCGATCAGACCCTTCAGCGGGTTCTTCCCCGAGGCCATCACGATCGTCGCCAGGCCCAGCGCCGCCAGGAGGAAGTACTCGGGGCTGCCGAACAGCAGGACGAACTGCACCAGGAAGGGAGAGGCGATTACCAGGGTGATCCCACCGAACAACGAGCCGAACCCCGAGGCGGTCGCCGAGATCGCGATCGCGGTCGTTCCTTCGCCCCGTTTCGCCATCGGGTAGCCGTCGAACGTCGCCGCCGCCGAGCCGGGGCTGCCGGGGACGTTCATCAGGATCGCCGGGACGCTGCCGGC
>SLDB01000289.1 GCA_007125475.1 Nitriliruptoraceae bacterium
CGAAGTCGTCGGCGGCCTTCCAGCGCATCAGGCTGGCGGCCTCCAGCTGGGCGTAGGCCTGGGCGATGGGGAACTGCACCCCCTGGTTCTGCCCGATCGGGCGGCCGAACACCTCACGTTCGCTCGCGTACTTCGACGCCCGATCGATGAAGAAGAACCCGCTCCCGATGACGTTGGAGGCGATCAGCACGCGTTCGGCGTTCATCCCGGACATGATGGTGCGGAAGCCTTTGCCTTCCTCGCCGATGCGGTTCTCGGCCGGGACGATCAGGTCGTCGAAGAACACCTCGTAGGTGTGATGGTCGAGCATCGTCTCTATCCGGCGTGAGGAGACCTGACTGGATGCCCGGGCCTCGCGCAGGTCGATGAGGAACGTGCTCAGGCCGTCGTAGGGCTTGTCGACCTCGTCGTAGGGGGTGGTGCGGGCGATCAGCAGCATCAGGTCGGACTGCTCGAACCTCGAGGTCCACATCTTCTGGCCGTTGATGACGTAGTGGTCGCCGTCTCGGACCGCCCGGGTACGGATCCGGGTGGTGTCCGAGCCGGCGTCGGGTTCGGTGACCCCGAACGCCTGCAGCCACAGCTCGCCGCTCGCGATCGCCGGGAGGTAGCGCTGCTTCTGCGCCTCGGAGCCGTGCCGCAGGATCGTGCCCATCGTGTACATCTGGGCCGGCACAGCGGCGCCCGAGCAGCCCGAGCGGGTGATTGCTTCGAGCACCACGGCGCCGTCGGCGATCGGCCGGCCCCCGCCGCCGTACTCCTCGGGGATGAGGATCGACAGCCACCCGGCGTCCGACAGCGCCCGCACGAAGTCGTAGGGGAACTCGCCCGAGCGTTCCCCGGCGATCCAGTACGCGTCGGGGAAGTCGGCGCACAGCTCGGTCACCGCGTGTTGGATCTCGCGTTGCTCGTCGGTGAGCGACAGGTCCATGTGCAGCGGCTCCCACGAGGTGCGACGACGACCGGGGTCGTGGTGCGGTCGTCGCGGTCCCGGGTCGGTGGGCGGTCGGTGGGCGGTCGGTGGGCGGTCCGGCGGTCAGCGTCCCTGCCACCTCGGCTCGCGCTTCTCGACGAAGGCGCGGGCACCTTCCTCGCGGTCCTCGCTCTGATAGGGGTTCGGGCCGACGTTCATCCGCAGCGCCGAGGGCGTGGGCATCTCCCAGGTCTTGACCATCATCTCCTTGTAGCGGCGGGTGGTGAGCGGGGCGTTGGCGGTGATCTCCTCGGCCAGGGCCTTGACCGTTTCGTCGAGCTTCTCGGAGGCGACGACCTGGTTGACCAGCCCCCAGTGGGCGGCGTCGGCGGCGCTGATGTAGCGACCGGTGTAGAGCATCTCGAACGCGATGGCACGGGGGATGAGCCGGCCGAGGACGACGTTGCCGAAGTTCGCGCCCATGCCCCGCTTGGCCTCCGGCAGCCCCATCTGGGCGTGGGTGGCGGCGATCCGCAGGTCACAGGCCAGCGCGAGCTCGCAGCCGCCGGCGATCGCCGGGCCGTTCAGCGCCGCGATCGTCGGCTTGTACACCTCCAGCAGCACCTCGAAGACGTTGCGGCCGGGACCCTCCATCGGGGTCTCGCGGTACTGCTTCCCGGACTTCGCCGCATCGTCGAAGGCCTTGAGGTCCGCGCCGGCGCAGAACGCCTTGTCGCCGGCGCCGGTGAGCACCATCGCCCACACGTCCGGGTCGCTGTGTGCCTCGACGAACGCCTCGATCAGGGCGTCCTTGGTGGGCGAGTCGAACGCGTTGCGGCGCTCGGGCCGGTTGATCGTGACCGTCGCGATACGACCGTCGACCTGGTACAGCACGGCGTCTTCACTCACGGTGGCTCCTCGTTGTCGGTGGCTTGTGCGGGTGGTCGTCGGGGGGGATTGTCGGCTGCCCGGGTTTCCGGGTGCGGGTCACCCTCCCTCGGGTGCCGGCCCCGGGGTGTCGAGCCCGAGCTCGGCCCGTACCTCGTCGGTGTGCTCGCCGAGCCGGGGGGCGAGCCGCTGCAGCCGGTGACGTTGGCCGTCGACCGAGATCGGCAGCCGGATGATGGCGTAGTCGTGCCCGCCGGTGGGGTGGGCGAAGCGTTGGATCGCGCCGGTGGCCTGCACCTGCTTGTCCTCGACGACGGTGTCGATGGTGTTCAGCGGTGAGCACGGCACCCCGACGGCCTGCAGGGCCTCGAACCACTCTGAGGTCGAGCGGGTGCGCAGGATCGCGGTGAGCTCGTCGACGAGCTCGTCGCGGTGGCGGACGCGGCTGGCGTTGTCGGCGTACCGCGGGTCGGCGGCGAGGTCGGGGCGCTCGAGCGCGGTGCACAGCGACTCCCACAGCCGTTGGTTGCCGGCGGCGATCACCAGGTGCCCGTCGCCGGTCTCGAACGCCTGGTACGGGGCGATCCCCGGGGTCCCCGAGCCCTGGCGCGGCGGCATCCGCCCCGAGGCGAGGTGGCTGAGGATCTGGAACGGCATCCACGACAGCGCGGTCTCGAGCAGGGAGAGCTGCAGGTGGGCGCCCTCTCCGGTGACGTCGCGGGTGCGCAGGGCATCGAGGACGGCGATCACCGTCCACATCCCGGTGCCCATGTCGAGCGCGGAGACCGGCACGCGCGCCGGGGGCTGGCCGTCCTCGCCGATGAGGCTCATCAGCCCGCTGTAGGCCTGCATCAGCGGGTCGTAGGCGGGTTCCTCGCGCCGCGGGCCGCGGTGACCGAACCCGGACAGGTCGGCGTACACCAGCCGGGGGTGCTCGCGACGGAGGCGATCGGCGCCGTACCCGAGGCGCTCGAGCGAACCCGGGCGCATGTTCTGCACCAGCACGTCGGCGTCGGCGATCAACGCGTCGAGGAGGCGTCGGCCCTCGTCGGAGCGCAGGTCGGCGACGACGCTGCGTTTGCCGCGGTTCAGCGACGAGTAGGTGGTGCCCTCCTCGCCGTCACCCCAGAACGGCGGGCCCCAGCTGCGGGTGTCGTCGCCGCTCTCCCGTTCGATCTTCACCACGTCGGCGCCGAGCTCGGCGAGGATCAGCGTCGCCCACGGTCCGGCGACGTTGGTGGTGAGGTCCACGACACGGATCCCGGTGAGCGAGCCGGCGACCCCGGACGGGTCGAAGGCGGCGGTCGGGGTGTCCCCGTCGGCGGCGTCGGTCATCGCGTCGTCCTCGGATCGGGTGGTGTGGTCGGCGTGGTCGTGGCGGTGGGAGTGCGTGGGGTGATGAGGGCGTCGAGGGCGAGCGCGCCGCCGTCGGTACCGAGGCCGACGCGCACCGGGTTGACCTCGATCGCGTCGACATGCGGGGCCAGCACCTCGGCGGCGGCGGTGAGCGAGGTGATGAGCTCGGCGAGCGCCTCCCGGTCGGCGGGTCCGTCGGGACCGGCGTCCAGCAGCCGGCCGAGCACGCCGCGGTGCAGCACGTCGTCGAGCCGGCCGGCGGTCACCGGCAGGGCGAGGTGGTGGAGCTCGCCGACGGCTTCGACGCCGGCGCCACCGGGGCCGACGACGGCGAGCAACCCGAACTCGGGGTCCCGGACGAGCCCGACGATCACCTCGCACCCGGGTCCGGCCTGTTCGGCGACCAGCAGCCGGGCCGGCGTGTGCGGGTGGGTGCGTGCCAGGTCGGCCCGGATCTGCTCGGCGGCGTGGCGCAGCCCTGCCGGGTCGGCGACGTCGAGGACGACCAGGCCGTGCGCAGCCTTGTGGGCGAGGTCCTCGGCGAGTGCCTTGACGACCAGCGGGTAGCACAGCCCTGCCGGGTCGTCGGCGAACGCGGCGACCTCGTCGAAGTCGACGACGCGTTCCCCAGGGTGGGTGACGCCGAAGTGGGACAGGAACCGTTTCGCCGCGGCCTCGTCGGGGGTGCGGCCGTCACGCAGGGTCGTGAGCACCGCGGCGATCCCCGGGTCGGCCGCCGTGGCGTCGGGCGTGGGGTCAGCGGCGCCGACCCGCGCCTCCTCGGCGTCCAGGGACCTGGCGACGGCGAGTGCCCGCAGGGTGGCCAGGACGTTCGCTGCCTCGGTGGTGGAGGCGATCACCGGGATCGACGCGGAGCGGAACGTGGCGGCTTCGTGGTCGCGCAACGCGGCCGGGGCGACCACGACGACGGCGAGGTGGGGGTGCTCGGCGGCGGCTTCGGCGAACGCCTCGGAGTAGCGGCGCTGGCCGAGCTCGGTCTGCAGGATCGTGACGACGTAGGCCAGGGACCCGACGCCCTCGGTGGCGGCCAGCAGCGGGACGTTCACCGCGGCGTTGTGCGCCCCACTGGCACCGAGGTCCAAGGGGTTCATCACGGTGGCGAACCGGGCGGTGGGGGCCAGCGCCTGGGCGGTGGCCTCGTCGAGGGGCTCGAGGGGGACCCCGGCGCGGTCGAGGGCGTCGGCCATCAGGATGCACGCCCCGCCCGAGGGGCTGGCGACCACGGTGCCGGTGCGGGTCGAGGTCCGCCCCTGGGCGGCCAGCCCTGCGGAGATCATCAGGGACTCCAGCGTCGGGGTCGCGACCACCCCGTCGGCCTCGAACACCGCTTCGTACACCGCCCGGGGCCCGGAGAGCCGCGAGGAGTGGGCCAGTGTGGCTCGACGTCCCACCTCGGAGTCGCCGAGCTTGAGGACGAGCACGGTGCGTCCGGCCTGTCGCGCCCGCCGGGCGAAGCGGCGGAACCGCGGGCCGTCGTCTACCCGGTCGAGGACGAGGGCGAACACGGTGGCGTGCGGGTCGTCGAGGAGGTACTCGGCGTGGTCGAGGAGGGTGAGGTCGGCTTCGTTGCCGCACGAGACGAAGTGGCTCAGCCCCGCTCCGAACCCTTCGATGAGCTCGAGGGCGGTGCCGGCGATCGCCCCGGAGTGTGAGAGCAGCGCGACGTTGCCCGCGGTGAGCTGCAGGCCGTGCAGGTGGTTGTAGCCCAGCGACAGCGGGCGGTGGGTGGCGTAGACGCCGTTGCCGTTCGGTCCGATCAGCCGGACCCCGGCGGCGTGGGCGGCGGCGACGAGCTCGTCCTGGCGTCGGCGGCCCTCGTCGGTGCCGAGCTCGGCGAACCCGCTGACGGCGACGACGGCGACGCGCACCCCGATCGCGCCGAGCTCGGTGACCGCCTCGGCGCAGTCGTCGGCGGGGACCATCACGATCGCGGCGTCGACGGCGTCGTCGATCTCGGCGACCGCCCGGATCGAGGTGTGGGTGGTGACCCCGTCGATCACCGCGCCGCGCCGGTTGACGGCGTGGATCCGGCCGTCGAACCCGCACCGGCGCAGGTTGCGCAGCGCCAGCCCGGAGAGCTTGGTGTCGTCGCTGCTGGCGCCGACGATCACGATCGAGCCGGCGTGGTGGAGCGCGTCGAGGGCGGCGGTGGCCGAGGCGCCCTCGCTCCTCGGACCCGACAGGGCGGGGGACGCCGGTCTCACGCCCGCCGTTCCGGTGCGCTCGTCGCCATCAGCTGCTCCGGCGCGGCGAGGAGATCGGCTCCTTCCACGGCGACGGCGCGTCGGCGTACACCTGCGGGCCGAGGCGGAAGTGCTGGGCCTCCTCGAACGTCTCGATGAACGGCATGTCCATCGCGAACAGGTCCTCGCCGCGTGGCCGCGGACCGGCCTTGGAGACGTGGCCCCACAGTTCGTGGCCGACGATCTCCTCGGCGAGGTGGACCACCTCGATGAGCCGGGCGAGGTCGACGCCGGTGTCGATCCCCATCTCGTGGAGGAGGTCGACGAAGTCCTCGGTGGGGATCATCCGGGTGAGCCGGCCGTGCCCGCAGTAGGGGCACCCGCCCATCCCCCCGATCGAGGTGTCGACGATGAGGGTGTGCTCGGCGCCGAGCTGTTGGATCGCGGTGTACGCCGAGATCGGGGCGCTGCCACGGGCGTTGTGCAGGTGCAGGTGGAAGGTGCGGATCTGCGGCCAGCGCTGGCGGATCGCCCGAATCTGCGAGGCGACGTGGTAGGGGACGTTCCACGCCATCGGGTCGCCGATCCACACCCGGGTGACCGGGATCCCGGCGTCGTGCCACAGCGCCATCTGGTGGGCGAGGTGCTCCATGCGTTCGGCTTCGCTGAACCGGCCGAGCCAGTTCGAGCCCCACGCGGCGTTGATCGCGATCCCGGCTTCGGTCGCCCCGTTGTCGACGGCGCGCTGCACCACCTCGGGCAGGGCGTCGATCTCGTCCTGCTGTGAGCGGTTGGTGTTGCGGCGGACGAACACGTCACAGACGTGCACCAGGGTGCGGGGCGGGCCACCCGGCGGGGAGAGCTTCGGCTCGTAGGCGGCCATCCGCTCCCGGCCCTTCTCGTTCAGCGCCAGGCCGGTGTAGGTCACCCCGGGCTTGGGGGTGAAGCGCCGCATCAGCTCGTCGACCTCGGCCATCTGCGGGGTCCACTTGGGGCTGACGAACGAGCCGGCGACGATGGTCTTCAGCCCGGTCTCGGAGAGCGCGTCCAGCAGGCGGACCTTGTCGTCGACGGGGATCGCGGCCGACTCGATCTGCATGCCTTCGCGCATGCCCTCTTCGATGATCTCCACGCGTGGGTAGCCGTCCACCGATCGCTCCCGTCGCTCCCGTCGGATCGTGTCCGGGGACCCAAGCATCTCGACGAAACCGACGCAACGGTCGTCGCATCGTGAGTCCCGGGGCGGTGCCGGGGCGGGGGGCTCAGCTGCGTCTGGCGCGGTCCGCGCCGCAGGCGGGTGCCCTGGATCAGCCGCTGCGCGCGACCACCGGCCGTCGAAGCACCGCGGTGACCTCGTCGTGGACGGCGAGGTCGACGAGGTGCGACAGGTCGGCGGTGACCTCGTCGCCGAGGCGGAAGGCGAGCAACCCGGCGGCGACGGCTTGGCGGGCGGCGGCGAGGAACGACTCGGCGTCCAGGGTGCGCGGCTGCGGCATCCGCAGCCCGTCGCTGTAGCGCATGGCGTCGGTCGGCTGCACCAGGCCGTGGAACACCGGGCCGGGGTCGGCGTTGTACCGCTCGACGTCGGTGTGGATACGCGCCTGTAGCAGTTCGCCGAGGGTGAGCGTGTCCGGCAGCCCGGTGAGTTCGGCGCGGCTGAGTTCGTGGCCCGCGGTGCTGACGTCTCGCATCGTCACATCGCTCACGCTCGCCCCGTCCGGTCGGTGTGTCGTGGTGTCGTGGCGCGCCGGTGGTCTTCGGTCCGGGTCGATCGTGGACCGCGCGCCGGTGTCGCGCAACGTGCGCCGTTGGGGGATGCCGGCCTCGGGCGGCCGGTCGGTAACGTCCGCATCCCCCGTTCCCAGCGCTCTGGGCTGGGTGACCGGCATGGGTACGCAGTGGGGACACACACATCCGCGACCGGCAGGAGCCTGAAGATGACCGACGTCGCCGGCTGGCGGGTGGTGGTCACCGGCGGTGCCGGGTTCCTCGGCTCGCACCTCACCGACCGGCTGTTGGCCGCCGGCGCCGAGGTGGTGTGCTTCGACAACTACCTCACCGGCACCCCACGCAACCTCGCCCACCTCGCCGACGACGCGCGGTTCACCCTCATCCGCCAGGACGTCACCACCTACCTCGACGTCGACGGCGAGGTCGACGCGGTGCTGCACTTCGCCTCCCCGGCCTCGCCCATCGACTACCTCGAGCTACCGATCCAGACGCTGAAGGTCGGCTCGCTGGGCACCCACAACGCCCTGGGGCTCGCGAAGTCGAAGGGGGCTCGGTTCATGCTCGCCTCCACCTCGGAGGTGTACGGCGACCCGACCGTTCACCCGCAGCCCGAGTCGTACTGGGGCAACGTCAACCCCATCGGTCCCCGGGGGGTGTACGACGAGGCGAAGCGGTTCGCCGAGTCACTGACGTTCGCCTACCACCGCACCCACGGGGTGCCGATCCGCATCCCGCGGATCTTCAACACCTACGGCCCCCGGATGCGTATGGACGACGGGCGGGCGGTGCCGACGTTCATCCGCCAGGCGCTGGCCGGTGAGCCGCTGAGCGTGCACGGCGACGGCGAGCAGACCCGTTCGATGTGTTACGTCGACGACCTCATCGACGGGTTCATGGCCCTGATCACCGCCGAGGAGACCGGGCCGGTGAACCTCGGCAGCTCGTTCGAGGTGACGATGAACGAGCTCGCCGCCGCGGTGATCGACGCCTGCGGATCGAGTTCCGAGGTGGTGTACGTCCCGCGGCC
>SLDB01000164.1 GCA_007125475.1 Nitriliruptoraceae bacterium
CGCGTCTGCAGGCCGTCCTCCTCGATCAACGGCAGGCGCTTGCACGGGGTGAGGTGGTACACGGTGACGCGTGGCACGCAGGCCCTCCACAGGTCCGGGGCGGTGCACGAGCCTACTCGCCCACACCGCGGTGCCACCCGGCCCGTAGGCTCACCGGCGTGCGCGACCACCACCGCTCCACTCCCCCGACGGTCACCGACGGGCCACCACCGCCGCCCGGCGTGCGGGTACGGCCGGCGGGGTGGGCCGACTTCGACGACGTCGTCTCGCTGTACGCCGACGCCGCACGCGCCAGGTACGGGGTCACCGCACCACGCCGGGAGGATCTGCGTGTGCGCTGGCTCGCCCTCGACACCCTCGAGGACACCGTCCTGCTGCACACCACCGTGCGTACGCCGCCGTCGGCGTACGCCGCGTTCGAGGTCATCCACGACCCCGACGACGGCGGCGTCGACGTGCACGTCGACGGTCAGGTGCATCCAGCGGCGACCGGTCGAGGGCTGGCCTCGCACCTGCTGGCGATCGCGACGCGACGGGCCCACCTCGCCGCCGCACGCCACCACGCACCGGCGGCGGTGGTCACCACCACCCTCGTCGACGGCGACGACGCCGCCCGACGCTGGTTCGCCGCACGCGGATTCACCCCGATCCGCCACTTCCTGGCGCTGCAACTGGACCTGCACGCCCCCCCGCCGGCGGCGGTGTGGCCTGCGGGGGTGACCTGCCGCCCGTTCATCGCCGGCCTCGATGAACGGCGACTGTGGCGCGTGCACGCCGCGGCGTTCGCCGACCACCCCACGTCGTGGCCGATGTCGTTCCCCGACTTCCTCCACGACCGGCTCGACACCACGACCAGGGCCGACTCCGGCCTCGTCCTGATCGCCGAGGACCGCGACGAACTGGTCGGGTTCGCGATCTGCCGGGCCGCCACCGGACCCGACATCGAGGACGGCCGGATCCGTGACCTCGGTGTCACCCCGGCGTGGCGGCGGCACGGCGTCGGGATGGCGCTGCTGCGCACGGCCTTCGCGGCGTTCCGCGAGCGGGGGCTCACCGGGGCCGCCCTCGACGTCGACGACGTCACCCTCGACGGTGCGGCGGCGCTCTACCGGCGCGCCGGGATGCGCGTGGTCCGACGCACCGACGTCTTCGCGCACGAGGTCACCACGACCGAGGTCACCACGACCGAGGTCACCGCCACCGCACGCCGGCCCACGTGACCGGCGGGCACCGACGACACCGCGGGACGGCCGAGGGTCAGTCCCGTCCCACGTGCACGGGTGGGTCGGCGGCGTCAGCGGCCTCGACCTCGTCCCGACGGATCCCCAGCAGGAACAGCACCGCGTCCAGGTAGGGGACGGAGACGGCGGTGTCGGCCTGGTCACGGACCACCGGCTTGGCGTTGAAGGCGATCCCGAGCCCGGCTTCGGCGAGCATGTCCAGATCATTGGCGCCGTCGCCGACGGCCACGGTCTGCTCGAGCGGGATCCCCTCAGCGGCCGCCGTGCGTCGCAGCACGGCCGCCTTCCCGGCGCGGTCGACGATCTCGCCGACAAGCCGGCCGGTGATCACCCCGTCGACGATCTCGAGGTGGTTCGCGAACGCGTGGTCGATCCCGAGCTCCTCGGCGAGCCGATCGGTGACGACGTCGAAGCCGCCGGAGACGATCGCGACGGTGTAGCCGAGCCGCTTCAGCGTCCGCACGAACGTCCGGGCACCCGGGGTGAGCCGGATCTTCGCGCTGACATCGTCGAGGACCGAGGCGTCGGTCCCCGCCAGCCGTCCGACGCGTTCACGCAGCGAGTCCGCGAAGTCGATCTCGCCGGCCATCGCCCGGGCGGTGATCTCGGCGACCTCTCCGGCGCACCCGGCGTGCTCGGCGATGAGTTCGATCACCTCGTCCTGGATCAGCGTCGAATCGACGTCGAGGACCACCAGGCGCTTCGCGCGCCGTCCGAGGTTCTCGCGCTGGACGGCGACGTCGATGCGGTGATCCGCCGAGACCGCCACCAGCGCGGTCCGCATCTCGTCGGTGTCGCCGTCGACGACCGTGAACTCGTACGACGTGACCGGGGTGCGTGACAACCGGGTGATCCGGGCGATGTTCCCGGCGGCCTCGGCGATCGCCCCCGTCACCGCCGCGAGCGCGGCCGGGGAGAGCTCCTGGCCGATCACCGTCACCACCGAGCGCAGCCGCGGCCGCTGGCTGGTGGGCTCCTCGGCGACCTCGAACTCGACCTGGATCCCCCGCTCCCACCCGTGGAACAGCAGCTCCTTGAGGAGTGCGTCACCCCCACCGAGCCCCACCAGCAGGTCGAGGGTGAGCTGGCCGCCGACGACGACCTGTTCCATGTCGAGGAGTTCGGCACGGGCGTCGGCGACGACGGTGAGCAGCCCGGCGGTGATCCCCGGCCGATCCCGACCGGTGCACCGCACACGGATCGTCCGGGTGGGATCAGTCATGCTGCCGAGCGTAGCCGCGCGGTTGGCCTAGGATCCGCGGCATGATCACGACGAACCCGATCCTCAACGAACTCGGTGGCAACCCGCTGGCGGGGATGCAGGACCTCGCCAACGAGCTGCGCGCCGAGGGAACGTCCCTGCACGACTTCGCGATCGGGGACCCGGACGAGCCGACGCCGCCGTTCATCCGCCGGGCGCTCGTCGACGACCTCGGCCCGGTGAGCCGGTACCCGACGGTCCTGGGCCGTCCGCAGCTCCGCGAGGCCGTCGCCGACTGGTTCGCGCACCGCCACGGGGTCCACCTCGACCCGGCCACACAGGTGCTGCCGACGGCCGGGAGCAAGGAGGCGGTATGCCACCTGCCGCTGGCGGTCCTCGACGCCTCCGGCGACCGCCGCCACGTGCTGTGGGGGGATCCCGGCTACCCGGTGTACGGCCGTGGCGCGGTCCTGGCCGGTGGGGTGTCCGACCCGGTCGTCCTCGACCACGAGGGCGGGTGGCTCCTCACGCTCGCCGATCTCGACGCCGAGCGCCTCGAGCGGGCCTGCATCGCGTGGGTGAACTACCCGCACAACCCGACCGGCGCCACCGCCGATCTCGGTTGGTACCGCGAACAACTCGCCGTCGCCCGCGAGTACGACATCCTGCTGGCCTCCGACGAGTGCTACCAGGAGGTCTGGTTCGACGAACCGGCCCCCTCGGTGCTCGAGGCGTGCGACGGTGACTTCACCGGGGTCCTGGCCGTCGTCTCGCTATCGAAACGCTCCGGGATGACCGGGTACCGCTCCGGGGCCATGGCCGGTGACGCCGAGCTGATGCAGCGACTGCGATTCCTGCGCACCACCGTCGGCACGGCGTCGCAGGACTTCGTGCAGGCGGCGGCCGTCGCGGCGTGGCAGGACCAGGAGCACGTCGACGAACGACGGGCGGTGTTCGACGCCAAGCGCCGGGTCGTGTTGCCGTTCCTCGACGAGGCTGGCCTGCAGGTCTCCGGTTCCCAGGCCACGTTCTACGTGTGGTTCCGCGCCCCCGGCGGCGACGACGCGGCGTACGCCAAGGCGCTGCTCGACGAACGGATCATCGTCTCCCCGGGAGGGGCGTTCGGTCCCGGTGGTCGCGGCTGGTGCCGTCTCGCCCTGGTCCCCACCGTCGAGGGCTGCCGTGCCGCGGTGCGGCGCTGGGGCGAGGCGATCGCCGCCGGACGCCTGCCGCGGTGACCCACCCGCCGGCCACGGGGTCGGTGCCGCACCGCTACGGGTCCTGGCGCGCCGCCGACCGCCGTGCTGCGAAGCGCTCGACGGCCCCTGCCGCCAGACCCAGGATCCACACCGTCGCGAACGCCGCGAGGGCGAGCGCCGCCGCCAGCAGGGCCTCGACACCGGGTGGCGCGGCGAGCTCGGCGGATCCCAGACCCGCATCCGACGGCCACGGCCACAGCACCCGCACGCTCCCGGCCATCACCCCGATCAGCACCGCGATCACCACGTCGTGGGCCCGGGCCAACAGCCAGCTCAACGCCGTCGAGAACGCCGCCAACCCGACCACGCATCCGGCGGCGACGACCCCGACCACGACCAGGTCACGCTCGGAGAGCGCACCGACGACCGCTGGGTAGACGCCGAGGACCAGCAGGAGGAACGATCCCGACACCCCCGGCAGGATCCAGGCACACACGGCCACGGCCGCCGCCGCGAAGATCACGCCGAGCCCGGGGTCATCGAACCCCTCCGGGCGGAGCCCCAGGACGGCGAACGCCGCCACCGCGGTCACGACCACGAGCACGGCGTGCCTCGCCGAGGGGTGATGCAGGTGCCTCACGGCCACCAGCGCGGCACCCAGCACCAGCCCGAGGAACGTCGCCGAGACCTCGGCCGGGTAGTCCTCGATGAGGCGCTGCAGCGGCCGCGCGGCCGTGAACAGGGCCAGCAGCATCCCGGTCCCCAGCACGATGACGAACACCCAGTCGACGCTCAGCAGCGCCGCCGCGGCCGGGCGTACCCGCCCCCTCAACAGCAGGGCGAGGCCGTGGACCGCGGTGCGGACCGCGACGACGAGTCGCTCGTAGATCCCGGCGACCAGTGCCACCGTCCCACCGGAGAACCCCGGGACGACTTCGGCGACCCCCATCGCGAAACCGGTGAGCGAGACCCCGACCAGCGGTGCCGGCCGCCGGAGCGGTGCGGTGCCCGACCTCGGCAGCGTCGGCGGAGCCACCGGCGAGTCGTCGCGCGGCGCACCGCGCGACGTCTCCCCGCCGTCTGTCACGTCCACGTCGCCTCCCCGCGGGGGAACGCTACCGCGCCTCGGGCCGGGTCCGCACGCGGCGGGCCCCCCGGACGTCGGTAGGATCCCGCGGCGAGCGGCGGGCTGCACCTGCCCGGACACGGCCGCACGCACCCCGCCTCGGCCATACCCAGCCACACCCGGGAACGACAGGACGCGACGATGACCTCCTTCGCGGCGTTCGGCGTCGGCCTCGCCACACGCGGCGTCGACTCCGGCCGGATCCTCGACACCTGGTACCCCGTCGTCGGTGGCGCCGACGATCCACGGGCGGCGACGCTGGCCGCAGCCGTCGGGGGCGTCTCCGGTACCGCCACCCTCGCACTCCGCGACGTCGACGGCACCGACGACCACCTCGCCGACGACGTCGCCCGCCTGGTCGGTGCCGAATCCGCCGACGCCATCACCGGGACCGAACGCTTCGCCGTCGCGACGTTCCTCGACGACCTCGACGACGCCCCGGTCGACGCCCACGACGTCTACCTGCGACTCCACCTCCTCTCGCACCGGCTCGTCCGGCCCCACGGGGCGAACCTCGACGGGGCGTTCGGGTTGCTGACCAACGTGGTGTGGACCGAGCAGGGTCCGTGCGAGCCGGAGCGCGTCGACGAGGCCCGCCTCGCGCTCGCGGCCAGCGGTGGTCGCCTCCGCGTCACCAGCGTCGACAAGTTCCCCCGGATGACCGACTACGTCACGCCCACGGGGGTACGGATCGCCGACGCCGACCGTGTCCGCCTCGGCGCGTACCTCGCCGCCGGCACGACGGTGATGCACGAGGGGTTCGTGAACTTCAACGCCGGCACCCTGGGGGCCTCGATGGTCGAGGGGCGGATCTCTGCCGGGGTCGTGGTCGGCGACGGCAGCGACCTGGGGGGGAGCGCGTCCATCATGGGGACGCTCTCCGGCGGCGGCACCGAGGTGATCTCCGTCGGGGAACGGTGTCTGATCGGGGCGAACGCCGGGATCGGGATCTCGCTGGGCGACGACTGCGTGGTCGAGGCCGGGCTGTACGTCACCGCCGGGACCAAGGTCACCCTCCCCGACGCCGAAACGGTGAAGGCCGGCGAGCTCTCCGGAGCCGACGGGCTGCTGTTCCGGCGGGACTCGCTGACGGGGCGCGTCACCGCCACGCCACGTGGTGAGGCGTCGTGGACCGGGTTGAACGCGGCGTTGCACGCCAACGACTGAACGGAGACGTGGTGGGCCGGCCGGCACCCACCGACGACGGACGTCGCGACGACCTCGTCGCCCGTCTGTTGGATCACCTCGACCTGCTGTGCGTCACCGGCGACGAGGGCGCGATCGCCGACGACGTCGCCGCGCGCTACCAGCAACGCGGTGAACCGGTCGTCCGGGTCGGCGACAGCCTCGTCATCGGCGCCCCCGGGGTGGGGAACGAATCGTCGGCCGGCGAGACGCGGCCGCTGATCCTCCTGGTCGGCCACCTCGACGTCGTCCCCCCCACACCCGAGGACCTCGAGCCCCGCCTCGTCGGTGCCGGCGTTGACGCGGTGGTCACCGGACGTGGCGCCTCGGACATGAAGTCCGGGAACGTGGTGGCGATGCGGGCGTTCGAGGACGAACAGCTCCGTCGCTCGTCGCCGTACGACCTGGCGTTGGTCCTCTACGCCGGCGAGGAGGGACCGGCCGAGGCCAACCAGCTCCGCGACCTCCTGGAGGAGGTCACCTGGCTTCGCGAGGCCGCGCTGGCGGTCGTCCTCGAACCCACCGACGGCGAGATCCAGCTCGGCTGCCTCGGGGGGTTGCACGCCCGGTTGACGTTCACGGGCCGCCAGGCGCACTCGGCACGGCCCTGGCACGGCCGCAACGCCCTGACGAAGGCCGGCGCGCTGCTGGCGGAGCTCGACGAGGACCACGTCAGGGAGGTCGAGGTCGACGGGGTCGCCTACCACGACGTCTGGTCGGCGACCCAGGCCTGGTCGGAGGGGTTCGGCCCCGAAGCCACCGGCTCCGCCGGTGTCCGCAACGTCATCCCCGGGGTGTTCACGGTGAACCTCAACCTGCGGTTCGCGCCCTCACGCGGGCTCGACGCCGCCGAGCAGGAGTTGCGCGGCCGGGTCGGCGAGGTCGCCGAGGTCGAGATCGTCGACCGCTCACCGTGCGCTCCCCCCCACCGCGACGCCCCGGCCGTGCGCGCGTTCATCGAGGCCGTCGGTGCCCCGGTCGCCGCCAAGCAGGCGTGGACCGATGTCGCCCGGTTCGCCGAGTACGACGTGCCGGCGTTGAACTACGGCCCTGGACTCACCGCCCAGGCACACCAACGCGGGGAGTTCGTCCCCGTCGAGGCCGTCGTCGAGGCGTCTCGACGCCTGGAACGGTTCCTGGCGGGCGGGGCGTGACCCGGTTCCGCTACGTCGACCTCGCCGGTGCCGAACCCGCCGAGGCGGTCGTGGTGATCGACGTCCTGCGCGCCGTCACCGTCGAGGCGTGGATGTACGCCCGCGGCGCCCGACGCGTCCTGGCGGTGTCGTCGCGGCAGTACGCGGCGCGGCTGCGCGACGCCCGCCTGTCCAGCGCCCTCCTCGCCGGGGAGCAGTCGGGTCGCCGCGTCGAGGGCTTCGACCTCGGCAACAGCCCCAGCGAGGTCAGCCGCCACGACCTCACCGGCGCCGTCATCGTGCACCGGACCTCGGCGGGCACCCAGGGGCTGACCCGCACCGTCGGGAGCCGGCTGGTGCTCGCCGCGGCGCTCGTCAACGCCGGCGCCACCGCCCGGGCCCTGCGGGCCGCATCGGTCGACGAGGTCACGTTCGTGATCACCGGGGCCTCGCTCGGCCGTGACGGTGACGAGGACCTCGCCGCCGCCGAACTCATCGCCGCCCGGGTCCGCGGCGAGGACCCGGACACCGCGGCGTTCGTCGCGCGGGTCCGTGCCTCCGACGCCGCCCGCCCGTTCCACGACGACACCCAGCAGTGGGCCCCGGCCGCGGACCTCGCGATGGCGTGCGAGGTCGACCGGTTCACCACCCCGCTGACCGCGCACCCCGCCGAGGAACCAGACGTCGTCGAGGTCCGAGCCGGAGCCGGGCCTCCGGCCGGGTGACGACGATGCCCCCCGCCGGATCACGGCGGGGGGCATCGCGTCGACGTGCGTACCCCCGAGCGGATTTGAACCGCCGTTACCGCCTTGAGAGGGCGGCGTCCTAGGCCGCTAGACGACGGGGGCGTGAACGACGCCCCGGGATCGCCGGGGCGGGCGGGAGCCTAGCCAGCAGGCGGCTCCCTCGTCGAACCGCGCGGCCGCGGGGATCCGACGAGCTCGGGGGGAAGGACTCGAACCCTCAATAACTGGACCAGAACCAGCCGTGTTGCC
>SLDB01000106.1 GCA_007125475.1 Nitriliruptoraceae bacterium
GGAGGCCGGCTCGCGGGTGTGCGCGGTCGGGGTCGGCGGCCTCGATCGCGCGGTGACGAGCGGAGCACCCCTCCCGGTCGCCATGGACGATGACGGGCTCGCCGACCCCGGCGAGGTGACCGACGACGATGCCGACGCTGACGACGATGCCGCTGACGACGACGCTGCCGACGCTGACGACGACGCTGCCGACGATGCTGCCGACGATGCCGACGCTGACGATGCCGCTGAGGACGGTGCTGCCGACGACGACGCCGCCGACGATGCCGCTGACGACGCTGCTTCCGACGACGACGCCGCCGACGATGCCGACGAGGTCATCGATGCCGATCACGACAGCACGGTGGTGCTCACGCGTCCCGGGAGGACCGGTGACGGACCGGCGTCGGTGACGCTGCAGCCGCTCGCCGGTGGTGAGCGGACTTCGACGTCGTTGCCCGAGGTCTACCCCGGAACCGACATCCGCTTGGCCGCGCCCGAGGCCGAGGAGGCCGCCGGCGCCTGGCTTCGTTGGCGGGAACAGCCCGTGGTGGTGGGTCGCGAGTGGCGCTTCACCTCGGAGGAGGTCGCCGGCACCGTCGCCGGCCCGTGTGCCGCGACGACCGCGCACGAGGCGGTGTTCCCCGGGTTCTCGACCGCCGACGGAGTCGACGTGCGGTTGCGCCTGGCCAACCCCTACCGGACGGCAGCGACCGTGGCCGTGCGGTTCCTCACGCCGACAGGGGTGGAGGAACCGACCGTGCTTCGCAACGTCAGCGTCCCGGCAGGTGAGGTCCGAGAGATCGCTGTGAACGACCTCCTCCCCGAGCGTGACGACCTCTCGGCGACGGTGCAGGTCGTCTCCGGGAGGATCGCGGCCGAGGGTGCGGCGATCGTCGCCGGTTCGCCGACGCAGGCCGCCGGGGCCTCCCTCCTCGAGTCGCACGTCGTCGCACTCGACGCGTCGGGCTCGGCACGGTCGTCGTGGACCGTGCCGTGGATCGCCGACGGGGACGCGGCCGCGAGCTGGCTGTGGCTCACGAACCACGCCGATCGAACACGCTCCGTCGAACTCTCGCTGCACGCACCGGACGGCGCCACGCCACCGGACGGGCTCGCCGAGGTCAGCCTCCCCCCGGGCACGATCCGCCGGGTGGACCTGGCGGGGACCTTCCCCGAGGGCGTCGGCGGTGTCGGGGTCACGGCCCGCAGCGACGGTGACGGGGTGATGGTGACCACAGGCACCCGGCTGACCGGTGACGACGGACCCCACGGCACCGCGGTGCAGCTGGGGCGTGAGGCGTCGGACACCTGGGTGCTCTCCGGAGGTGTGGCCGACGGCCGCGTCGAACAGTTGCGCCTGGTGAACCCCACCGGGGACGTCGCGATCGTGGACGTGACACTGTTCAACGGCGTCGCGGTGCTGCGGCCCGAGGAGCTGCAGGGCATCGAGGTGCCCTCGGGGGGGATCCGCACCCGGAGGATCGACGAACTCCTCGCCGACGGGCAGGCGTGGTCCGTGTCGCTCTCCGCAAGCCAGGGGGCCGTCGTCATCGGACGGCGGGGACACGACACCGAGGACGCCGGGCACCTCGTCGCGGTGCCGGGGGTGTCGTCACAGGCCTGGGACGTCACGGCGCCGGGGCTGGCCCCGCACCGCGTCGACGGCCTCACCCAGCGGCTGGGCACCCGTGCGGCCCCGCTGCCGTCGGCCACCCCGCGGCAGCAGGCCGATCACGACGGACCGGACACCGGTGACGCGGGTACGGACGGTGCACCGGTACCCGGTGACGGGTAGGGGCCGGTGAGGCCGAGGGCGGAGTCGTCCCGGAGCGTCCGGACACCAAAGGCGGAGGTCACCCCCAGCCGAGCTCGTCGAGGCGGTCGTCGTCGATCCCGAAGTGGTGGGCGATCTCGTGGACGACGGTGTCCCGGACGGCTCCGGCCAGTTCCTGCTTGTTCGTCGCCCGTGCTTCCAGTGGCCGCCGGAACAACGTGATCCGATCAGGGAGCCACCCTCCATCGAAGCCGCGCTCGGTCTGTGGTATGCCCTCGTAGAGGCCGAGGAGGAGCTCGTCACCGCTGCCGACCGGGTCGGCGGGTGGGACGTCCTCGACCGTGATCTGCACGTTGTCGAGGTAGGCCAGCAGGTCCCGGGGGAGGGTGGCGATCGCGTCCTCGACGAGGCGGTCGAAGCGGCGCGTCGACAGGGCGCGGAACCCGTCGCTGGGGCGGCGACGCCGGTCGGCGTCACGGCGACGGTGGCGGGCGTGTCGATCGACCATGGGGTGAGGGTAGTCGCGTGCACGCCGAGGGAATCACAATACCGACTTAGGTGTCGTCGGTGCCCCAAGACACCACGGGTCCGGTCACCGGCTGTCGTGTCGCCCCCAACTCGCCGGCGGTCGGTCCGTTGCGGAGTTACACGGATGTCGTTTAGGCTCCACGTGTGGATCCGAGCGGCGAGGCGGCGGCGTCGGGCACCGACCGGGAGTCGGTGCCCGGTGCGGTGTGGGGGTGGGGCGGCGCCGAGGGAGCCGGCGCCGGAGCCGTTCGGCGGATGACGCGTCCGGCGGCGCGCCCCTGCGCACGTCCCGAGTGTCCCGCTGGTGCGGCGGCGACGCTGGCGTTCAGCTACCCGCACCGTCGTGCCGTCCTCGACGACCTCGCCGAGACGCCGGAGCCGGCGGCCTACGACCTGTGTCCTGCGCACGCCGATCGCACCGTGCCGCCTCGCGGCTGGGAGTTCGACGATCGCCGTGCGACGGTCACCGCGACGCGGGACGACGAGGAGTCGGCGACGATCGCCGTCCTCGCCCGGGCGATGCGTGCCGACGCGGGGTCCGGCGGAGGCTGAACGCGTCCGGGTCCGGCCGTCCGGTCCCCGACGACGTCGGCCCCGGCGTGCTGACCTCGTTGCCCGGATGCGGGTGATGCCCCCCGGGCGGTGGCCCGGACCGGGCGTCGGGTCATGGCACCTCGCCGTGCCGCTTCAAGGCTTGAGGGTTCCGGGTGTGGTTTCTTGTGGTCGCCGCGTTCCCTAAGATCCCGACGCCGGTCACCGATGTCCGAGGTGTGCGAACCCCGAGGGGGACCCGTGTCCGTACCGCGTGAGCTGATCCGACTCGTCCGACGCCTCGACGAATACGAACTCCGCCGCCTCCTCATCCTGGTGCGTGGGCTGCTGCTGCACGTCGACGGGCCGCCGCGTGGAGGCGACGACGGGCTCCCGGTGACCCTGACCTACCGTCAGGAGTCCGTGCGTTGCGGGAAGGCCAACTGCACCTCCTGCCCCCACGGTCCGTACTGGTACGCCTACTGGCGTGAGGACGGTCGTCGCCGGAAGCGCTACATCGGCCGGCACCTCCCCGGCGAGCCCCTCGAACCCGTGGTGGGTGCCGACCCGTCAGCCGCCCCGGGAGGGGCCGAGGGCGACCCGCGGTCGCAGTCGCGCCGGTGAGGGACGGAGGTCACGTGCACCCACCACCTGCCGAGGTCCTCGCCCGCGTCGTGAAGGCCTACGACGTGCGTGGTCTCGTCGACAGCGAGCTCGATGCCACGTTGATGTACGCCCTGGGCCGGGCCGCCGCCGAGGTGCTGGCCGCTCCGCGGTTCGCCGTCGGTTGGGACATGCGGGATTCCTCGTCGCGGCTGGCGGCGGCGTTCATCGACGGTGTCCGTGACCATGGGGTCGACGTCATCGAGGTGGGCCTGGCCAGCACCGACACCGTCTACTACGCCTCCGGCGCCCTCGACGCCGCGGGCGCGATGGTCACCGCGAGCCACAACCCGCCCACCGACAACGGGGTGAAGTTGTGCCGCCCTGGCGCCGCCCCGGTCTCGATCGACACCGGGCTCGCCGAGATCCGTGACCTGGCGGCCCGATCGGCGCCGCCTCCGGTCGCCGAACGCGGTCGGTTGACGCGTCGGGACGTCACCGAGGCGTTCGCGGCCCACGCCCGATCCTTCGTCGACCCTGACGCCCTCGGAACGGTGCACGTCGTCGTCGACGCCGGGAACGGGATGGCCGGCCACCTCTGGCCCCGGGTCGTCGACGGGACCCCGGTGGTCACCACACCGCTGTACTTCGAGCTCGACGGGCGGTTCCCGAACCACCCGGCCGACCCGCTCGATCCGGCGAACCTCGTCGACCTCGCTGCCGAGGTGCGGGGCGTTGGTGCCGATCTCGGCCTCGCCTTCGACGGGGACGCCGACCGTGTCTTCGCCGTCGACGAGGAAGGTCGCACGGTCTCCTCCTCGCTGGTCGGCGCCGTCGTCGCCGAACGCCTCCTCGTCGATGAGCCGGGGGGAGTGGTGCTGCACAACCTGATCTGTTCCCGGGCGGTACCCGAAGCCGTGCGGAGCGCGGGCGGGACCGCGGTCCGCACCCGTGTGGGACACTCGTTCATCAAGGCCGAGATGGCACGGACCGGGGCGGTGTACGGGGTCGAGCACTCCGGCCACCACTACTTCCGTGACAATTTCCGGGCGGACTCGGGGGTGATCGCCGCCCTGATCCTGCTGGAGGCCGTCGCGGCCGTCGGTGGTCCGCTGTCGCGGTTGGTCGCCCCCCACGACCGCTACGCCTCCTCCGGCGAGGCCAGCCTGAGGGTCACCGACCCCGCGGCGGCGCTCGACGAGGTCGCGGCCGCGTTCGCGGATCGTGGCGACGTCGATCACCTCGACGGCCTCACCGTCGACACCGGGCCGGCATGGTTCAATCTGCGTCCCAGCAACACCGAGCCGCTGCTGCGCCTCAACGTCGAGGGCCGTGACGACTCCACGATGCGACGCCTACGTGACGACGTGCTCCGCGTCGTCGCCGATGGGCGGTGAGGAGGCCACCACCGTGCTGCTCGACGAACGACTCCTGGAGATCCTGGTGTGCCCGGCCTGTCGAGGAGACGTCGAGCACAAGGAGCGCCGCAACGTCGTGCTGTGCACCGCGTGCGGGCTGCGCTACCCGGTGCGTGACGGCATCCCCGTGATGCTCGTCGACGAGGCCCAGGCGCCGCGGTGAACGCTGCCCCACCGTGGTGAACGGCCTTCGACGGGGGGAACGTCTCCCCGTCCACAGCCCCGCCACGCCCCGGTGAGCGATCCCTGGTGACGTGTCAGGATGACCGGGTGATCGCCCGCCTGTCGCAGGTCCTCGCCGCCGGTGTGCACGAACTGTTGGCTCCCCGGCGGTGTCTGGCGTGCCGGCGGCGCGGCGGCGACGGATTGTGGTGCCCGGGGTGCGCCGACGCCGTGCGACGCCTCGGGGCGGGGTGCCGTCGGTGCGCGGCCGCACCGGGCACGGGGCACGCCTGTTGGGCTCCCGATGCCCCCGTGACCTCCACGGCGGCCGTGTTCGACTACCGCGGGCCCCTCGCCGCCGCGATCCGGACGGCGAAGCTGGAGGGCGTGGCCTCGGCGTGGCCGCCGCTCGCGCGGGAGTTGGCCGCCGCCGTGCGCGCCGTGGACGTCCCTGACACCGCCGACGTGGTGACGTGGGTGACCACGCCGCCGGCCCGGGCCCGCCGGCGCGGCCTCGATCACGCACAGGTGCTCGCCGGACACCTCGCCGCGGAGCTCGCCCTGCCGTCCCGACGGCTGCTCACGGCCTCGGCGTCCCGCCGAGGCGACCGGTACGAACCCCGGCACCGCCTCCCGGCCTCATCGGTCGTGCTCGTCGACGACGTCGTCACGACGGGGCTGACGGCGCGCCGTGCGGCGGCGAGCCTGCGCCGAGCGGGCGCGGGCGAGGTGCACCTGGCGGTCATCGCCCGTGCCGGTTCCCACCCGCTGGGGGTGGTCGGTGGTCGCCGTGGCGTTCGACCCCGGTGAGCGGTGCGCAGACGGCCGTGTGCGATGTCGCGTCCGTGTCGTGACGGGGTGATCGAATCCGAAGCGGACCCGCATCGTCGCGAATACCGTTGGTCCACGGCCGGGGATGTTCGGAGACGGGTCCCCGCCCTCCGTCGGACCTGGTCGGGAACCGTGACGGACCGCCGTCACGGTGAGCACGGCGCCCTGCGCGTCGGCCCGCACCCCCTGGGGCTCCGCCGCGCGAGGCGCGGCGTCACGCCACCGCGTGACAGGTACACGGCACGCCACCGCGGCGCGCCGGGGACGACAGGAGGACCCGTGCGGATCACCGTGAAGGGCAAGAACCTCGACGTGCACCCCAAGGTCCGGGATCACGCGACGGCGAAGCTGTCCCGTGTCAGCCGGCTCTTCGACCGATTCATCGAGATGGACGTCGTGTTCTCCGAGGAGACCAACCCCAGGATCAACGACCGCATCCACTGCGAGGTCACGCTCCACACCAAGGGGAAGTACCTGCGGGCCGCCGCGGCCGGGCCCGACCACCTCACGGCGATCGATCGGGCCGAGGCGAAGCTCACCCGCCAGGTCCGGAAACTGAAGACGAAGCTCGTCTCCAAGCCACGGCGAGAAGCCGCCCACGCCGCCGAGCGTGCCCGCGAGCCCGCCGAAGTCACCGAGCTCGGTGCCACGACCTGACCAGAGGGCCCGCCGCCGTGCCGGCGGGCCGTCCGGGCGTGAACGCCCGTCGCCGACGGGCCGTACCATCGCCCCCGGTGCGCCGCGCCGGGGGCGTGCGCGCGCGATGGGCGCGGTCACGCGCCATCGACCGCGAGACGAGGTTGGAGAACCGTGCCACGAGTGCTCGACAACATCCTGAGGGTCGGTGAGGGCCGGAAGGCGAAGCAGCTCCAGAAGGTCGTGGACGCCGTGAACGCCGCCGGGGACCGGGTCGCCGGGCTCTCCGACGACGAGTTGCGTGGCATGACCGACGAGTTCCGTCGACGCCTCGCCGACGGTGCCGCCCTCGACGACCTGCAGGTCGAGGCGTTCGCCGTCGTGCGCGAGGCCGCCCACCGGGTGCTGCTGCAGCGTCCCTTCGACGTGCAGGTGTTCGGCGGGGCGGCGCTGCACAACGGCGACATCGCGGAGATGAAGACCGGTGAGGGCAAGACGCTCACGTCCACGATGCCGGTCTACCTCAACGCGCTCACCGGTAAGGGTGTCCACATCGTCACGGTGAACGAGTACCTCGCGAAGCGTGACGCCGCCTGGATGGGCCGCATCCACGAGTTCCTCGGCCTCACGGTCGGCGTGGTGTTCTCCGGCCAGACGAAGGCCGACAAGCGGGCGGCGTACGCCTGTGACATCACCTACGGGACGAACAACGAGTTCGGCTTCGACTACCTGCGCGACAACATGGCGTTGGAGAAGGAACGTCAGGTCCAGCGGGGCCACTACATGGCGCTGGTCGACGAGGTCGACTCGATCCTCGTCGACGAGGCGCGCACCCCGCTGATCATCTCGGGGCCCGCCGAGCAGTCGGCGAACCTCTACCAGGTCTTCGCGCGCCGGGTCGCGCCCAACCTCACCCGCGGTGAGGAGGGGAGCCAGCCCGGGGAGACCACCGGTGACTACGTCGTCGACGAAGCCAAGCGCACCGTCGCGGTCACCGAGGAGGGGGTGACCAAGGTCGAGGAGCTCCTCGGCATCGACAACATGTACGAGTCGGTGAACACCCCGTTGATCCACCACCTCCAAAACGCGTTGAAGGCCAAGGAACTCTTCAAGCGCGACAAGGAGTACATCGTCGACGACGGCGAGGTGCACATCGTCGACGAGAACACCGGACGCGTCCTCGCCGGGCGCCGCTACTCCGAGGGCCTGCACCAGGCGATCGAGGCCAAGGAGGGGGTGCGGATCAAGGAGGAGAACCAGACCCTGGCGACCGTCACCCTCCAGAACTACTACCGCACCTACGACAAGCTGGCGGGGATGACCGGGACGGCAAAGACCGAGGAGGTGGAGTTCCTCGAGATCTACGACCTCGGTGTCGTCGAGGTACCGACGAACCGTCCCCTGATCCGCGACGACGCCCCCGACCTGATCTACAAGTCCGAGGCGGCGAAGTTCGAGGCCGCGGCCGCCGCGATCCAGGAGCGGCACGAGGCCGGCCAGCCCATCCTCGTCGGTACGACCTCGGTGGAGAAGTCCGA
>SLDB01000363.1 GCA_007125475.1 Nitriliruptoraceae bacterium
AGGTCTCCATGGGGTGCTCGCCGGTCGGGGTGCCACGGGGACGGGGAGTTCGCCCCTCTCCCCGACTATCGGCACCGACGTCGGGAACCTGAGCGACTCCCGGTGTCCCTACTTCGCCAAGTTTGCTTCGGTCTCCTAAGCTGCCGGACGTCGTCCGCCGACGGCGGTTCGTTGGTTCGTTGCTCGGGCGCAAGTGACGTGAATCCGCGTCATCGGTGTCGTGCGTCACCGCGGGGAGGTTGCGGCGCTGGTGGTGATCGAGCGGCTTCGGCGTTCCTTCGACGAGGTGTTCCGGCCCGGGCCGGAACGCCGGCTGTTCTACGGCTGGCGGATCGTCGGCGGGGCCTCGGTCGTGCAGACGCTGGTGGCGGGGTTGTTCCTGCAGGCGTACGGCGCCTACGTGGTCCCGATGCAGAACGACACCGGGTTCAGCCGGACGATGCTCTCGGCCGGGTTCGCGATGGCGCGCACCGAGAGCGCGATCCTCGGACCGGCACAGGGTCACCTCATCGACCGCTTCGGGCCGCGCACGATCATGCGGATCGGGGTCGGGTTGTTCGGGCTCGGGTTCATCCTGCTCAGCCTGATCGAGCACCCGTGGCAGTTCTTCCTCGCCATGGTGATCCTCGCCGTCGGCGCGAGCTTCGCCGGGTTCCTGTCGGTCACCGTCGTGGTCGTGAACTGGTTCCGTCGCCGTCGGGCGACGGCCCTGGGGCTGGCATCGACCGGGTTCGCCTTCGGCGGGCTCGTCGTCCCCGGGGTCACCGCGGTGATCGCCACGTTCGGGTGGCGGTCAGCGGCGCTGTGGTCCGGGATCGCGATGCTCGTGCTGGGTCCGCTCGCCGTCCAGGGGATGCGCCACCGCCCGGAGACGCTCGGCCTGCACGTCGACGGCGTCCCGCCGGACGACGACCCCCTGCCCGACGACGACCCCCCGCCCGACGAGGAAGCGGACGACCGGACCGAGCCGCGCTCCACCGGGCAGCACACCGGACCCGAGGTGGACTTCACCGCGAAGCAGGCGATGCGCACCGCGGCGTTCTGGCAGATCACGTTCGGGCACGGCCTGGTCGTGATGCTCGTCGCCGGGCTGATGGTCCACCTCATCCCGCACCTCACCGAGTTGGGATACTCCCTGGAGTTCGCCGGGCTCATCGTCGCGATCGTGACGATCATGCAGCTGTGCGGGATGGTGTTCGGCGGGATCTTCGGTGACCGGGTTTCCAAGCGGGTGATCGTCGTCACCGCGATGCTGATGCACGGCGGCGGGGCCCTGGTGCTCAGCGTCGCGGTCACCACCCCGCTGGTACTCGTGTTCGCGGTGCTCCACGGGCTGGCCTGGGGTGCCCGTGGGCCGTTGCTGGGGGCGTGGCGTGCCGACTTCTTCGGGAGCCGTTCGTTCGGCGCGATCATGGGGTATTCGTCGATCATCGTGATGTTCGGCGCCGCTGGCGGGCCGCTGCTCGCCGGGTTGCTGTTCGACCTCCTCGGGGACTACACGCTCACGTTGCAACTGTTGGCCGGGCTCGCCGGGATCGGTGCGGTGCTGTTCTACTTCGTCCGCAAACCGGCGCCGCCGGTGCCCGCCGAGACCCCGGCCACCTGACCGCACGGGTCAGCAGCGGGGCCTGGTCGGCTGCACTCACGGCGCCCGGCCGTCCAACAGGTCACCGATCAGTGCCGACACGGCGCTGCGCTCCGACTTGGTCAACGTGACGTGGGCGAACAGCGGGTGGCCGCGGAGCGAGGCGACGACGCTGTTGATCCCGTCGTGTTGTCCGACCCGGAGGTTGTCGCGTTGGGCCACGTCATGGGTGAGCACCGCCTTGCTGCGCTGACCCAGCCGGCTCAACGCAGTGAGCAGGACGGTGCGCTCCAGGTTCTGCGCCTCGTCGATGATCACGAACGTGTCCGTCAGGCTCCGGCCGCGGATGTGGGTGAGCGGGAGGACCTCCAGCAGCCCGCGGGCGGTGACGTCACGAACCAGGTCGCGGTCCGAGATCGCCTCGAGGGCGTCGGTGACCGCCGAAGTCCACGGCAGCATCTTCTCGTGCTCGTTCCCCGGGAGGTAGCCGAGGTCCTGACCCCCCACCGCGTACAGGGGCCGGAACACGATCACCCGGCGGTGGGTGCGTCGGTGCATCACCGCGTCGAGCCCGGCGGCGAGCGCCAGCACGGACTTGCCGGTCCCGGCGTTCCCCCCCAGGCTCACGATCCCGATCTCCGGGTCGGCCAGCAGGGACAGGGCGACCTTCTGCTCCGCGGAGCGTCCGGTGACCCCGAACAGGTGCTGGTCGTCACGCGCCAGCGGGCGCAGGACCTTGTCGGCGTGCATCCGCGCCAGCGCCGACTGCGACCCGGCGGCCATCACCACGCCCGCGTTCACCGGGGGGTCGACGCCGGCTGGCAGATCGGTGTACTCGAGCTCGCCGTCGGCGTACAGCGCGTCGATCACCGAAGTGTCGACCTCGAGCCGCACGAGCCCGCTCCACGGCGCCGCTTCGTGCTGCTCGTTGCGGAACTCCTCGGCGGTGATCCCGGCGATCGACGCCCGCAGCCTCAGCGGCAGGTCCTTGGTCACCAGCGTCACGCCACGGCCCTCGTCGGCGAGGTTGCGCGCCACCGACAGGATGCGGTGATCGTTGGTGCCGCCGCGCAGGCCCGCCGGCAGCGACGCGTCGTCCTGGTGGTTGAGCTCGACCCGCACCGTCCCGCCGTGCCCGCCGGCGGGCAGCGGCTCGGTGAGGCTGCCGTGCCGCAGCCGTAGGTCCTCCAGCGCCCGCAACGCCTGGCGTGCGGCGTGCCCGAGCTCGGGGTGGTGGCGTTTGGCCTCGAGCTCGTTGAGGACCACCACCGGGAGCACGACGTCGTGTTCCTCGAACGCCGTCAGCGCGTCGGCGCCGGTCGCCAGGAGGACCGAGGTGTCGAGGACGTAGGTGTGTGGGCCGCCCGGGCGGTCGGTCCGGTCGGTGGGAGGGGCGGGGCTGCGTGCCTCGAGGGTCATCGGCGGTCCTGTCGAGGGTCGTGATCCTGGTGGGGCGGGCAGGGTCCGCGACGGCGCAGATCGCACGCGCGAGCGCGGCGACGGCCACGGCATGGCGGCTCTGGTACCCGGCCGGCGAAGGGCCCGAATGGTCCAGAACGCGGTCCGCAGCGGTCATGCCGGTGACGCTAACCCATCGACGGTCGGTTTCCGCGGCACCGCCACCACGCGCGTTCCGACCCGGCCGTCGTGCTCCGGGGAGTGGTCACGATCGCGGCGTGCCGCCCGCGCGACGAGCGCCGGGCCCGCCCGACCCGATCGAGAGGTTGCCTGGCCAGCCATCGCGACGCTGCCTAGGATCGTCGCGGTATCGGAGGCGCGATGACCCACCACCGCGAGCGGATCGACGCCGCCAACCCCGAGGCCTGCCCCGGATGAGTCCCCGTACGATCGTCGTCGTCGGATCCCGAGGTGGGATCGGGTCCTGGGTGAGGCAACGGTTCGAGGCCGCCGGGGACGAGGTGGTCGGCCTCGACCGCGAGACCGGGGTGGACGCCGGTGATCCGGACGCCGTGGCCGAGGCGCTGAGCGGCGTGGAGCCGGACGTCCTCGTCCACGTCGCCGGGAGCGTCGGGCACGGTGGGATCGAGGACCACACCCTCGCCGACTGGCAGCGGGTCCTCGACGACAACCTCACGTCGTCGTTCGTGACCTGTCAGGCGGCCGTTCCCGGGATGCGTGCTCGCGGCCGGGGAGTGATCGTGCTCACCAGTTCGGTGATGGGCCGACAGGGAGGCAACCGCCTGTCAGGACCGGCGTACGCCTCGGCGAAGTCGGCCGTCATCGGTCTGACCCACCACCTCGCGAAGGACCTCGCGGCCGACGGGATCCGGGTGAACGCCATCGCCCCCGGGCCGGTGAACACGCCGATGGTGGCCCGGCTCTCCGACGACGAGCTGCACACCCTCCTCGATCAGGTCCCGCTGCGCCGTGTCGCGGAGCCCGACGAGATCGCCGCGGCGGTGGAGTACCTGTGCTCGGAGGCGGCGGCGTCGATCACCGGCACCGTGCTCGACATCAACGGTGGCATGTGGCTGGGGTGACCGACGCGCCCCCGACGGTGCGACCGGCTCCCGACGCACGGACGGTCAGGTGTGCTCCAGGCGCGGCAGGGTGAGGCCGTGCCGCCGACCCCGTTCGGCGACCCACTCCACCGCCGCGGAGGGCAGCGGAACCCCCTCGGCGAGGCTGGCCTGCAGGGCCCGGTGCTCACGCTGGCCGGCGACGAGGACCTCTTCGTGCCCGGGGGCCGGTGGGGTCGACTTCAGCATCCGCAGGTAGGCGTCCATCGCCGTGCGGAACTCGTCGATCGGCTGCACGGCGTCGATGTCGATCGCGGTGAGGGTGTGGCTGGCCTGCCAGGTCTCCAGGCGCTGGCCGAACGTGGCCTGGGAGAGCACCGCGCCGAGGATGTCGACGATCGCCGCCAGGCCGTAGCCCTTGTACGAGGACGCCTCAGGGGTCCCGCCCAGGGGGGAGAGCCGGAACGGCGGCTCGGGGACGGCCGGTTCGCGCACGGGCTCACCGTCGGCGTCGACGATCCACCCCGCCGGGGCCGGCTCACCGGCCCGCTGCTTGAGCCGGAGCTTGTTCACCGCCACCGTGGTGGTGGCTGCGTCGAACACGAACGCCGGCTCCTCGCCGGCCGGCACCGCGACCGCGATCGGGTTCGTTCCCAGCCGCGGCTCGCTCCCGAACGTCGGGACCATCGCCGGGGCCACCGCGGTGGTGCACACCCCGATCATGTCGTGGTCCAACGCCCGCATCGCGTGGAACGCGGCCATCGCCAGGTGCCGGGAGTTGTGCACCGTCGCCATCGCGATCCCGGTGTCGGCCGCCCGTTCGGCCACGTCGTCCATCACCCGGGCGGCGACGACGATCCCCAGGCCGCCGTCGCCGTCGACGTTCATCAGCGCCGAGGCGCCGCGGGTCACGCGGTGGGCGGGGCGGGGGTTCGCCAGTCCCTCCTCGATCCACCCGGCGTACCGCGGGGCGAGGTTCGCGACCCCGTGGGTGGTCACGCCGCGGCTCTCGGCGAGGACGAGGCCGTCGGCGACGATGGCGGCGTCGCCGGCGGGGACGTCGAGAGCCTCGAAGATCGTGGTGAGGCTGGAACGCAACGCGTCGACGTCGACGCGGACGAGTTCCCCGGTGGTCGCGGACGGTTCGACACGGCTCACGGTGCCTCCTCGAGGTAGGGCTCCCAGAGGTCGACGTGCACGGTGTGGCCCGTCGCGGACCCGCCCCACAGCTCTCGGGCGTCGAATGCGACACCGTAGAGGTGCTCACCGACGCGCTCGCCGCGGGCGTTGCGGTCGGGGAAGACGTGACAACCGTGGTGGACCCGGACCTCGCCGAACCGCCCCTGGGCGTACCGCACCGCCCGGGTCTGGCCGGGGGTCGCATGCGGCCGTACCCGGACTCGCTGGCCCGGGGTGAACCGCGGCGCGCTGGCCGCCTCGAGGTCGGACCGCCGGCCCCGTTCGACGGCGCGGCCAGCACGCTCGGCGGTGAGGCGCCGCGCTACGACCTCCTCGGGGGCGGGGCCGTCGGCGTTCCCGGAGGCCAACTCGTCGGCGGTGACGACCCCGGACTCGCGCAGCTGCAGGGTGAGCCCCGCCAGCCACCGTTCGAAGTAGCCGAGTCGCAGCTGGTCGACGGCACCGAGGCGCTCGCGGGCGTGACGCGAGGCGTCGAGGCTCCAGCGTCCCAGCGCGCCGGCGGCGATCGTGAGCGCGAACACCCGCGCCTGTGACCGCGAGCCGAACACGGCCTCGTCACCGGTATCCGGCACGAGGCGGCCGAGCCCGTGCATCCCGCCGACGTCGTGCAGCCCGTTCACGCCGCCGCCTGCGGTGAGCGGGCCGGTTCGACCCCGATCATGGAGTTGCGCGTGACCAGCGTCTCCAGCTCCCCGGTCGACCATCCGTCGGTGCCGGCCGGGCGCATCGGGGTGACGAGGTAGCGGATCTCGGAGGTCGAGTCCCACACCTGCACCTCGACATCGTCAGCGAGGTGCGTCCCGAACGCCGCCAGGACGCTGCGCGGATCGGCGACGGCGCGGGCACGGTACGGCGCCGACTTGTACCACGCCGGGGGGAGTCCGAGCACCGGCCACGGATAGCACGAGCAGAGGGTGCAGACCACCAGGTTGTGGACCTCGGGGGTGTTGGCCACCGCCACCAGGTGCTCTCCCTGCAGGCCGCCGATGCCGACCGAGGCGGCCGCGGCGGTCGCGTCGTCGAGGAGGGCGTCAGCGAACGCCGGGTCCGTCCAGGCACGGGCGACCAGGTGCGCGCCGTTGCGTGGACCCACCCGGTGCTCGTAGGCGTCGATGAGCTCATCGAGGGCGGCCGGGTCGATCACGCCCTTCTCCACCAGCAGCGACTCCAGCGCCCGCACCTCGAGCGCGAACTCCGACGGGGGTTCGGTGTGGTCGTCGGGGTGCGTCACGTCCGTGGCTCCTGGGTTCCTGGGTGGTGGTCCGGTTGCGGTGCCGTCACGCAGTCTCGTACATCCGAGGCCGCGGTGTCGACGAACCCGGGGTGCGAGGAGGCGTGTGGCATCCTGGGGCCGTGCCCCCGGTCGAACCCGTCGACGTGGGTTCCTCCTCCTTCCCCCGTGTTCCCCCCCGTGAGGTCTTCATGCCCGGACACCCTGCTCCCCGGATCGGTGACCCTGCCCCGCCGCTGCGGCTCCCGGCGCTCACCGGCGAGGTGGTCGACCTCGCCGATCTGCGGGGCCGGCCGGTGGTCGTGTCGTTCCTCCGCCACGCCGGCTGACTGATCTGCCGAGCGCACCTCGTGAAGGTGTGTGAACGAGCCGATCGGCTCCGCGATGCCGGCGTCGAGGCGCTGTTCGTGGTGCACGACGAGCCGGCCAAGGTCCGTGCCCAGCTCCTGGCCGGGATCGAACCGTCCTTCCCGGTCCTGGTCGACGAGGACCGTCAGGCCTACGACGTCTGGGGGTTGCGCCGGGCCCGTCGCCGGGAGATCTGGCTCGACCCGCAGGTGTGGCGGAGCTACGCGGCGCTGCTGCGCTCCGGTGAGCGGATCCGTGGCGCCGGCAAGGACGCGTTGCAGCTCGGCGGCGACTTCGTCGTCGACCCGTCCGGGGTGGTCGTGTTCAGCCGTCCGCAGCAGCGCGACGACCGGCCGGCCGTCGGCCACCTCGAACGAGCCGCCCGCGACGCCGGGGCCTGAGCCGGGCGGCGACGCACCGGCACGCGACGCTCACGGCGAGGTCGCCGCCGGCTCCTCGGGGGTGAGTCGCCGCCCGCCGAGGTGGATCCCGGCTGCGGAGGCGACCGCGACGAAGGCCGCGGTGAGCCACATCGCCGGGTAGCCGGCGGTGTCGGCGATCACCCCCGCGACCGTCGGGCCGATCGTGGCACCGATGAGGACCCCGGGGGCGATCGCCCCCGTGATGCGTCCCGGTGTCCGGTGGTAGGCGCGGACCAGCGCGAACCAGAACACCCCGTTGAACCCCCACACCCCGATCATCGCGACCGTGATCCCGGTCGCCATCGCCGCTGGTGTCCCGGTGGCGAGCATGGCCAGACCGACGGCGCCGCCGGCGATCAGCCCCGCGCACAGCGTGAGGTGGCCCGAGAGCATGCGGTCGCTGAGCACGCCCATCCCGACGCGGGTGAGGACGGCGGCCGCGCTCGCGGCGGCGAACAGCATCCCGGCGGCCTGTGGCGAGACCCCCGACGGGACCGCGGAGGCGACGTAGAACGTCGTCGCGATCGCGCTCGCCGCGGCCGCGCCCCCGGAGGCCGCCGCGAGCAGCAGCAGCACGCCACGCTCGGCCAGCGGTTCGGCGGGGGTGCGGCTCCGGCTCCCCGTCCGCGGTGTCCGCGGCACCGTGCGGCGTGCCGAGACCGCGACGATGATCGCCAGCACGCCGGCGGCGAGATAGCCGGAGCGCCAGCCGAGGGTG
>SLDB01000316.1 GCA_007125475.1 Nitriliruptoraceae bacterium
ACCCACGCTGGCGGGGGCTGCGGGAGCTCGACGACGTCCCGCAGCACCTGCTCGACGAGATCGCCCAGTTCTTCGCGACCTACAAGGAGCTCGAGGCCAAGGAGGTCGTGGTCGACGGGTGGCGGGATCGCGCGCACGCCCACGAGGTCCTCGCCGATGCCCGCCGGCGCTACGTCGGGGTCCCGCCGTCGCGTCGCTACCCCACCTGACGCCTGACGCCTGACGCCAGAGGCCGGACGCCGGACGCCGTGCGGCCCGGCCCGGACACCGCGGCAGGCCACGTCCCCCGACGGGCCCGGTGTTCACGGACCCGTGACGCACGAGGCGCTACCGTCACCACCGACGGAGGGCACAGACGTGGTTGACGACGACACCGCTCACGGCGGGGACGGCTGGGACGCCCTCGCCGATCCGCAGCGCGTGCTGCCCGACGAGCAGCTCGCATCGCTCGGTGAGCTCTCGACGGAGGAGCTGCGGCGGCTGCGCAGCGTCTGCGAGGCCGCCGAAGAGGGCGTCTCCTACGCCCGGCGGCTCCTGCAGGGGCGCCTCGACATCCTCCGTGCCGAGCTCGCCGATCGTGACGACACCGACCATCACCTGTTGGACGTCCTGCCGCGGATCCTCACCGCGGACCCCGGCGGTGGCGGGGGTCAGGCGCGGGCGCTGCGCCTGCGCGTCCCCCCGGACGCCGAGATCCACACCGCCCTGATCGACGAGATCCTCGACGAGGGGTCGCTGCAGGCCGTGGACGGCCACGACCACGCGTCGCTGTCGGAGGTCGCCGAGAGACTCGCCGAGCACGAGTCGCGCCTGTCGTCGTTGCGCCGGGCCTGGTTCACGCGGATCGACGCCGTCCGTGACGAGCTCGCGGCGCGGTACAAGGACGGGCGTGCCGACGTCCGAGAGTTCCTGAGGTAGTGGTGCCGATGCCAGGGCCGGCAGCGGTCCCGGACGACGGGCCGCCCGATCCGCCGGAGGTCGACCTCGGGGGGTACATCCGTCAGCGCCGCCTCGCCGCCAGTCTCTCGCTCCGCCAGCTCGCCCGGGTGGCCGGGGTGAGCAACCCCTACCTCTCCCAGATCGAGCGGGGTGTCCGCAAGCCGTCGGCGGAGATCCTGCAGGCGATCGCCCGGGCGCTGGAGCTGTCCTCGGAGACGCTGTACGTCAAGGCCGGGATCCTCGAGGAACGCCGTGACGACGTCGACGTCGAGCGCGCGATCGACCACGATCCGTACCTCACCCCCGTCCAGCGCAACGCCCTGCGGGAGGTGTACCGGGCGTTCCGCTCCGGGGCACCCCCGCTGGACGGGTGAGCGCCGCCGCGGTCGACGCCCCGGCCGGCCCACTACCCTCGGGGCCGTTCCGCCGTGGTGGTCGGCCCCCGCGGCGCCCGACACCGCGAGGTGGTCCGTGCCCGAGCTGAGAACGCACCAGGGCGAGCTCGATGCGTCGTTGCGCTCCGAGTGGGACCTGCTGTGCGACGAGGACCCCGACGCGACGGTGTTCCACACGCCGCGGTACCTCGAGGTGTGGCGCCGTGAGCTGGGTGGCGGCGTCGCAACCCGTGTCCACACCGTCCACCACGACGGCCGCGTGATCGGGGTGGTTCCGGACGCGAACGAACTCCGCGGCACCCCCTCCGGCCCGCAGGAGATCCGGCGGTTCCAGGGAGGCACCGAGGTCACCGACTACCTCGGACCGGTCGCCCGTGTCGAGGACCGCACCGACGTCGCCGACGCCTACGTCGCGAACCTCGCCGCCGACGTCGACTGGGACGAGTTCGTCGCCGCCGGCCTCGCCGCCGACTCCGGGTGGCCCGAGGCGTTCCGGGCCGCGGCCAAGCGGCACGGGCTGACGATCGTGGAGGACACGATCGAGGACGTCTGCCCACGGGTCGGGCTCGACGGCGGCCACGACGCCTACCTCGCCCAGCTCCCCGGCAAGCAACGCCAGGAGCTGTCGCGCAAGACCCGCAAGCTCGCCCGTGACGCCGGCGAACTCGAGCTGATCGAGGTCGATCCCGGCGAGGCCGCCGGGCGGATGGACGCCTTCCTCGACCAGGCCGCTGACAGTCACCCGGAGAAGGCCGGGTTCTTCCGGCGCGAGGACATCCACGCGTGGTTCCGGGCGTTGGCCGAGCAGTTCGCCGAGAGCCGGGTGCTCCGCCTGCACGAGCTGCACGTCGGAGGGCTCCCGGCGGCGAGCACCGTCTCGCTGGTCCACGGCGGGGTGTGGGGGCTGTACAACTCCTCGTTCGACACGGCCCTGGCCTCCCTCGCCCCGGGGGTGGTGATGGTCGGCCTCCTCATCGAGGAGGCGGCGAACGACGGGTACGAGGTGTTCGACCTCCTCCGCGGGGACGAGGCCTACAAGTACCGCTTTGGCGCCCAGGACCGGGTGCTGCAGCGGGTGACGATCGGGCGGGGTTGATGGATCCCCGCCCGCAGAGGCCCCCGGTCCCGGCCCCGTCATCGGTGCGGCGTGTGGCGGTGCTCAGCGTCCACACCTCGCCACTGGACCGTCCCGGGGCCGGTGACGGCGGGGGGTTGAACGTCTACGTCCGCGAGATCTCGACCCGTCTCGCCGACCGCGGGGTGCACGTCGACGTGTTCACCCGCCGCAGTGACCCCGCCCAGCCGGACGCGGTCGAGATCGCCGACGGGGTGGTGGTCCACCACATCGACGCCGGCCCGGCGCGGCCGGTGAGCAAGGCCGAGGTCGCCAACCACCTCTGCGCGTTCGTCCTCGCCTGCCAGCACCACCCCACCGCGGGGACACACGACGTCCTCCACGCCCACTACTGGCTCTCCGGCTGGGTCGCCCGACGGCTGGCGCCACGGTGGGGGACCCCGTTCGTGCAGACGTTCCACACCCTCGGGGTGCTCAAGAACGCGACGTTGGCGCCGTCCGACACCCCCGAGCCGGCGCTCCGCCTGGTGGCCGAGCACCGGGTCGCCGAGGACGCCGACCGCGTCCTGGTGCTCACCTGTGGGGAGGCGCGGCTGTTGCACCGGGCCTACGGGTTGTCGGGGAACAAGATCGACGTGGTCCCCGCCGGCGTGGACCTCGACCGGTTCCGGCCCGCGGCCGACCGCCTCTCCCCGAGCGGCCGGACCCCACCCGGCCGGACCCCACCCGGCCGGACCCCACCCGGCCGGACCCCACCCGGCCGGACCCCACCCGGACGGACCCCACCCGGACGGACCCCACCCGGCCGGGCCCCGCGGTTGCTGTTCGTCGGTCGGCTGCAGCCGTTGAAGGGCCCCGACACGGCGGTGCGGACGTTCGCCGAGGTGCGCCGGCGGCTGCCGGGGGCGCGGCTGCGGATCGTCGGCGGGGTGTCGGGGACCGGTGCCGGCGCGACCGGCCCCGATGAGCTGTTCGCGCTCGCCGAGGACCTCGATGTCGCCGACGGCGTCGAGATCGAGGACGCGGTCGACCAGGCCGAGCTCGTGGAGCGCTACCGCTGGGCGGACCTGCTGCTGGCGCCGTCACGCTCGGAGACGTTCGGGCTGGTGGCGCTGGAGGCACAGGCCTGCGGCACCCCGGTCGTCGCCGCCGACGTCCCCGGCCTGGAGTCGGTCGTCGGCGCCGGTGGCCGGCTGGTCCCCGGACACGACCCGCAGGACCATGCCCGGGCGGCGTACGACCTCCTCACCGATCCCTCCCGGTGGTCGCGGGCGTCGGCGGCCGGGGTGGCTTCCGCACAGCGGGCCTCCTGGGACCGGAGCGTCGAGGAGGTGCTGGCGAGCTACGCCACCGCCACCGGGGACGCCGCCCACGCCGGACACGCTCGGGCCACCGACAGCGCCGTCGAGGAGCTGGTGGGGTGACGACCGGTTCGAACGCCGACCGTGACCGTGTCCGCGCCGTGGTCGCCGACACGCTGTCCGGGGCGGGGCTCGCCGTCGACGAGGTCGGCGAGGACCAGTGGATGACCGTCCTGGCCGGGGAGTGGAAGCGGACCATCCCGGTGCTCATCGAGCTGGACGAGCGCAGCCTGCGGCTCACCTCGCTGTTCACCGGAGAGCTCGACGAAGGGCACGCGGAGGTGTACGCGTTGTTGCTGCGGCGCAACCGTCACGCCGGCCCGGTGCATTTCGCCCTCGAGGAGACCGGTGACATCGTCCTCACCGGCGGCCTGCCGTTGGAGGTGGTGGACGCCACCCGCCTCGACGAGCTCCTCGGCCTCGTCCTGGAGCTCTCCGACCGTACGTTCAACGGCGTCCTGCGGGCCGGGTTCGCCGGCTACCTCGCGGCCGAGCAGCGGTGGCGGCGGGGAGCGGGGCTCGCACCCAACCCGGTCGGCGAACCCGCCTCCGACGACGGCGCCGACACCTAGAGTCGCCGACGTGACCGTTCCCGCCCGGTGGTGCCGGCCGGGGTGATGCAGGAGGACCGACGTGGACGGTGTGCTCGCAGTGGTGGGAACCGGCCGGATGGGGGAGGCGGTCCTCGGCGGGCTCCTCGGTGCCGGGGTGCTCACCCCGGAGCAGGTGGTGTGCGCCGACCCGGTGCGCCCCCGGCGGGAGGAGGTCCACCGCCGCTACGGCGTCGAGGTCACCGCCGACACGGCGAGCGCGATCGACGGCGCCGACGTCGTCCTCGTCGCGGTCAAGCCGCAGGTCCTCGGTGATCTGCTGCGGCGTGAGGCGGCCTCGTTCACCGCCGAACAGACCGTGCTCTCGATCGTGGCGGGGGTGCCGACCTCGACGTTCGAGGCCGCCCTCCCCGAGGGGATCGCGGTGGTGCGGGTGATGCCGAACACCCCGGCGCAGATCGGTGCGGGCGTGTCGGCGCTGTGCGCCGGTCGCCACGCGAGCGAAGCCGACCTCGCGATCGCCGAGGACGTGTTCTCGGCCGTCGGGAGTGTGCTGCGGGTACCCGAGGAGCAACTCGACGCCGTCACCGCGATCTCCGGGTCGGGTCCGGCGTACGTGTTCCTCTTCGCCGAGGCGCTCATCGATGCCGGCGTCCTCCTCGGGCTGGGACGTCCCGAGGCGACCGAGCTCGCCGTCGGCACCCTGCTGGGCAGTGCGCGGCTCCTCGCCGAGTCCGACGAGGGCCCGACGGCGTTGAAGGAGGCGGTGACCTCCCCGGGGGGGACCACGATCGCGGCGCTGCGGGAGCTCGAGCGTGGCGGGCTGCGCGCCGCGGTGTTCGACGCGACGCAGGCCTCGGCACGGCGGGCGGGGGAGCTGGCGGATCCGGCGTGACCCCCGGACGCCGTGCGCGCTCACCGCTCGTCGCATGGTGTTCGTGGGTCCTGGTATGCGCGGTGTTTCTGGTGGGGTACATGTGAGAAACGCTCACGAAGGTGGCCGACGCCGTGTCACGATGCGTGGCTACGGTGTTGAGCAACTGACCTTGGGCAGAGCCGTCCATGCAGGACCGTGAGGGTGCGCAGATGAGCGACCGACTACTCACCGCAGGTGAGGTGGCCGACCAGTTGCGGGTCTCGACCATGACCGTCTACCGCCTGATCCGCCGAGGAGACCTCCCGGCGGTCCGGGTCGGACGGAACTACCGCGTCCGTGAGGGGGATCTCACCACCTACCTCGACGCGCAGGTCGTCGACCCCGCCGAGATCGACCTCGACGACCTCGCTGACGAGGGTTGACCCCGGCGCGCCGGGGGATGGCCACCACCACGGCGTCACGGACCGCGAGGTGGCCGTTACCCCGACGTGCCGCGTCGCGCCTCGGCGCGTCACAACGAGGCGGCCTCGAGGAGCTGGATCACCGCCGCGACGATGATCAGGACCAGCAGGCCGACGAGGATGATCGTGGTGACCGGTCGCACGCGGGTCTCCTCGTCGCTTCGGTACCCGTCCGGTGCCAGACCCGGTCCGTCGCGGTTGCGGGGTGCCGGCCCGATGGGTTCCGGTGAGGGTAGGTCCGTGGAGCGGGCCCGCGGCAACCGGGGATCACCGTGTGCGGTACACCGTGGTCACCCACACCTCGCCGTCGGCGACGACGACCCCGACCCCGACCTCGTCGTACGCCGGCTCGAAGACGTTCGCCGCGTGCGTGGGGGAGGCCAGGAAGGCGTCGTGGACGGCGGTCGCCTCACGACCGCGCCCGACGTTCTCGCCGAGGCGTGACCAGTCGGCGATGACCGCCCCGAGCGCCGGGTCGTGGTGCAGGACGCCGGCACCGGCCATCGCCGCGCTGTGATGGCGGGCGACGCCGGTGAGCTCTCCGGAGGCCTCGACCGGGGCGAGGCCGGCATCGCGACGGGAGTCGTTGACCGCCTCGAGGACCTCGGCCTCCAGAGCGGGTGCGGCGGCGACCGCCTCGGTGGCCTGGGAGGCGGTGGTTCCGGCCGGCGCGAACGCGGTGCACACCAGCACGATCAGCAGCGTGGGGAGGTGACGCTTCGCGCGCTGCGACATCGTCGCTCCGTCCGTCGGGACGGAGCTCCGCGCCGTGGCGTGGAGGGAGTTCCCTTCGGGAGCCCGGCTGCCATGACCGTTGCGGTGGTAGGCCCGGTGCTTTGCGGACCGCCCTTTCGGGCGGGGTGCCGTTTCGAGGAGCTCCGTCGGTCTGTGCTCACCCCCGTACATCGACAGGGACGGGCCGGGACTTGACCACCGGTCCTCACGCCGCCGCACGGGGCGTGGTCCCTCGGTGGTGACGTCGGTCGCCTAGTGTGCGTGGTGGCCCCGGCCGACCTTCCCGGGGTGTGGCGGTGGCCCCGCGGCTGGAGCGGTGCGATGCAGAACGACGATCTCCCCACCCCGGAACTGGTGGCGGGGATCCGGGGGGCCGCTCGACTCACCCAGGAGGAGCTCGCGCACCGGCTCGGCGTGGCTTACAGCACCGTGAACGCCTGGGAGGCGGGGCGGAGCACCCCGCAGCCCCGGCACCGCCGACGCCTCGAGGAGTTGGCACGCACCCTCGCCGGTGACCCCCCGGGGATGTGTGTCCTCGTCGTCGACGACGACGAGACCGAGTTGCACGTCATCCGCCAACTCGTCGAGGACGCCGGTGAGGCCCTCGACCTGCGGGTCGACGTCACCACCGAGGACGACGGGATGCGGGCCCTCATCGCGCTCGGCCGGCTCCGTCCGGCCGTGGCCCTCGTCGACGTGATCATGCCCGGGCTCGACGGCCTCGCCCTCGCCGACCGGGTCGCCGACCTCGACGGCTTCTCCACCGACCAGCTCGTCCTCGTCACCGCCGGCCGTGACGGCCGGATCTCCGCGGCCGCCGACGCCCGGGGGCTCGCCCTCCTCGAGAAGCCGCTCACCCTGCGGGAGGTGGGGTCGGTGCTGCGTTCGGCCGCGAGACGCGGTGGCGCGTGAGCCCGTCGTGACCCAGACGACCCTGGCCCGGTTCGACGACGACGGCGTCGTGCACCCCCTCGACGGCCCCGACGTGCCGGCTGCCGACCCGCGGGTGTGGCCGGACCGTCTGTGGCCCGGGGCCGGCGCCGGGGCGCACATCGCCGCCGCCCTCGCCGATGACGCCACCGACGGCGTCCTCGCCGTGGTCGGGGACCGGCGTGCCGCGTGGGCGGTGCGCGCCACCTCGGATGGGCGCGGCCGGTGGCTCGTTGCCGAGGTGACCACCCCCCGGCCGGAGCCCGACGTCCTCGGCGTGGTACGCGACGGCGCGTTGGCCGAGCTCTCCCACGCCCGCCGGTCGCCGCTGGTCCGGCTCGCGGGTCGGGTGGCACTCCTGCGACGGGCGTTCGAGCGCGGCGGGGCCGGTGGTGTGACGACCCAGCTCGAGGGGCTCGCCACGGCCGTCGACGGCGTGTTGGACGCCGCCGACGCCGATGTCGAGGCGATCACCCGCCTGGTGGCGGCCGGCGCGGCGCCGGCGGCACCTGCGCACCCGGTATCGGCGTCGTGCTTCGAGGCCGAGGTCCGGCGTGCGGTGCCCTCGTGGGGCGGGCCGCGGCGGGCCGTGGGGCCCGATGACGCTGCCACGGCCGTCGACGCGGCCG